>JAGGXZ010000225.1 GCA_021162805.1 Candidatus Poribacteria bacterium | reverse complement strand
GTTATATATTCTCCCCTGTCTGGGTTAGAGGAATGATCCTTCCACTTTTGGACTCCTATCATCTTCTTGCTGCTCTTGGCTATCAGAAAGGTATCCAGGGCAACAAGGTAAGAGCCGTATATCTTCACCGCACACCGGAACTGCAGATAGGAAAACAGTTGACGATGATGGCCTGGTTCTTCGCCAAGGATATAAGCACATGGCGACAGCTGATAGCTAAAAGTGACGAATACCTGCTGAGGATCGATCCGCCTCAGGAAGGGAACAAGATGTCGGCTTTCGTTAAAGCCCAGGGCAACTGGGAACCGCGCGCCAGCGCTTTCGTGCCGAAAAAAGAGGAATGGATACACTTCGCCGCCACCTACAACGCCGATGAGAAAAGCAACCAGTTGAAAGTCTACGTCAACGGCGTCTTCAGCGGTTCAAGCACTCGCCCCGGCAAGGTGGCTCCGACGACGAACCCCGTCGAGATCGGGAGATGGGGAGGAGGTTCCTACTTCGTCGGCATCATAGACGAAGCAGCTATCTTCAACGTCGCTCTCACCGATAAGGATATCCAGACCGTCATGGAGTCCGGCCTTCAGAAGATAATAAGCGGGCAGCTGGCGGTGGAGCCCTCTGGAAAGCTGACAACCCTTTGGGGGGAAATAAAGGGATGAACCAGATCTTTCCCTGAGATGGTTATAACGAGCGTCAGGAACCCATCCATCAAACTGGCACGATCCCTGCATCACAGGAAACATCGAAGGGCACACGGTAGGTTTCTCGTCGAGGGTATACGCCTCCTCAAGGAGGCGATCGAGGCAAGGGCTGAACTGGAGATCATATTTCACTGTCCTGAAAGGCTCAAAAGCGATATAGGGCTTGAGCTCCTAGAGGAGGCCCAAAGGATGGGGATAAGAGTCCTTCAGGTCTCCGAACGGGTTATCGAGTCCATCTCGCTCAGGGACAACCCACAGGGCATCATCGGGGTGGCGAAGATCTTCCAGGCCGATCTGAGCGAGATATCCCTCTCAAGCCGATCATGTCTCCTCTGGGCGCATGAGATAAGGGATCCGGGCAATATCGGGACGATGATCAGGACGTGCGATGCCTTCGGCGTGGATGGGTTTATCCTGACGGGCCGATCCGCCGATCCGTTCGATCCCAAAAGCGTCAGGGCGTCGATGGGCTCGATCTTCGCCGTCCCACTTATCCTTGAGAGGGACCCCGACGACGTGATGGGATTTCTGAAGGGGAAGGGATTTCATCTGTTGGCCACATCCCCTCATGCCGAGCGAGTTTCATGCGGGATGGCATATCCCTTCCCGCTCGCCGTCATGGTGGGCAATGAGGGAGAGGGACTGCCGGGGTGGCTGATAAGGGCGGCCGATGAAAGGGTGAGAATACCGATGGTGGGGAGGGCTGACTCGCTGAACGTCTCAGTGGCGGCGGGCGTGATACTGTACGAGGCCCTCCTTCGACCGGAAAAATCGAGGAGGATGGGATGAGTGAGGCGAATGCTTGCATATTCAACAGCGTTCAAACGCTCGGCTCAACCGGGAGGGCTACCTGCCTATGCCGATAGGAAGTATAAAGTCTGCTGTTATGATCCCGAGTCTGAACGATCAGCGATGCACGTCAGCCCTTCGCTACATATGATCCTCGATACCTTCCCCTCACCCTCCGCCTTATAATCCCTTTCGGGAGAGGTGATATCCTTTAACCTATACAGATGGTAGATATCCTCCAGGTTCCTCAGCAGATTCTCGCCTTTAACTTTGCTTTTGTACAGTGATCTCATCGCCTTTATTACAGCAGGTGGCAGCTTAGGGTGTCTATAACACCTCTCCAGAACTCCGATCCTCCTTCGGATATCCTCGTCGTCAATCCCGCGCCCTAAAATCTCCAGCTCCTCGATGATATATCTTTGTTCTGGTGAAAGCCTCACACCTTGCTTGATCTCGGCCGCTCTACCTCGGACTTCCTCATCGAACTCCCATTTTTTAAGCGTTACGAGATCTCTGGGCGCTATGCTTGTATTGGGGATGGGAGGCGAGCTGTGGTTGAGGTTTGTCCCCAAATACCTTGAGGCGCTCGGCGCGAGCGCCGTGCTCATCGGAGCGGTGTATCAATATCCCGGGGGGATTATCTCGGACAGGCTAGGACGGAAATGCTCTTTCGTTCTCTTCGACCTCGTTGCTTCTCTGGGATATACCATCTACCTGATCAGTCGATCTTGGTCTCTCTTTCTTCTGGGCACGTTTCTGGTCATGGTCTGGTCGAGCATGTCCCAGTCTGCCATCTTCGCCCTCATCGACAATACCCTCGAGAGAGGCCTTCTTGAGTGAGGGCGGTTTGAAGTGCCGACTGGAGTTGTAGGGGCGGAAAAATTCCAAAGCGTGACCTTGACATACAGGGAAGGTTTTGGTATATTTTTAGTTGTTAGGGTGCCGAGATAGCTCAGTCGGCAGAGCAGAGGACTGAAAATCCTCGTGTCGGCGGTTCGATTCCGCCTCTCGGCACCATATCAGCTATGCCGGCGTAGCTCAGAGGCAGAGCAGCTGATTCGTAATCAGCTAGTCGGAGGTTCGAGTCCTCTCGCCGGCTTTTCTCCTATCCCGCCCGGGCCCTTAAACCTTTCCTGACTCCGAATCGTCCAATTTTCAGGAATTCAATGGATGACAGGGATTTAGACTACATCCTGGTGAAGAGGTTTCAGGAAGGCGATTTTGAAGCCTTCAACGAGCTGGTCAGGCGATATAGAAAGCGAGTTTACGAGATAGCTTACAACTTCACGCATAACCCCGATGATGCTCTCGACCTGACACAGGAGATTTTTCTGCGCGCCTTCAAATCGCTGGGGACATTCAGACATAAATCCTCCTTTTATACTTGGCTTTACAGCATCTCAAGGAACTATTGTATAGATTATACGAGGCGCAAAAAGAGATATCATGAGATGGAGATCAACGAAAACCTGCCTCATAAAGGTGAGAATTACCTCTACAGCGGCAGCAGAATTTCATCGCCGGACGATAAGGTGGAACGCGAGGAGCTGAGGAGAAAGATAGAGGAGGCAATAGATAGTTTACCCGATATGCAGAGACAGGTCTTCATCCTTCGACACTATGAGGGTCTATCCTTGAAGGAGATCGCAGGGGTTTTAAACAGAAGCATCGGAACCGTGAAGGCAAATCTGTTTCATGCCACACGGAAGTTAAGAGAGATATTATCACCATATGTGCGCGGGGAGGAAGAACATGATGAAGTGTGACAAAGTATCCGATCTGCTTCCGGGATATATAGAGGGTGTTCTCAAACCCCGTAGGGAGCGGCAGGTCGTGGAGCATCTGTCAAGATGCCCGAGATGCAGGAGGGAAGAGACGGAGCTGAGGAGGACGATCGAGCTCGCTTCCAGTCTGGAGATGGAATACCCGAGCGAGGAGAGATGGAATCAATTCATGACCGATCTGCATAGACGGATCGAGGAGGAGATGCTCATATATTCGCTTAGAAGACCCAGATCCGTTCAATTCCTCCCGATAGCGGGGTTTGCCGCCTTGGTGCTCTCGATCTTCCTGCTGATGGTGACGATCGGGATTAAGCTTTCCCCCATGCTTACAAACCCTCTGCTGTCCGGTGAAACGATCAAGATCCAACAGACTGATATACGTCCCTATCTCTCCATGTTGATCGATAGCACCCAGGTGAAGCAGATCGAGAGAATGGCCGTGCCGGCCGAGGATGAAACTCAATCCGATATCTACGTGGAATCGGAGGTGAACCGGGGCGAATCCGATACATCTGTAAACGGAGATAAGATGGATGCATTGATTGAACCCGAGTTGATCGGACCGCCGGATTATGGTGAGATCGGATATGAAACGGGTTTGGTTTTGGCCGGAATGAAAGATTAAGGAGGTTTTCACAGCTATGGGGAAGAAAAACATAATGATTTTCGCCTCAGTTGCCATATTCAGCTTTGTACTTGGCATCTTAGTGCCTCTAAGCGCCAATATAGGAGCTGAACGTCGAGCGCTTCCCGCCCCGAAAAGACATAACGTGGCGTGGTCCGAGGAGACAATGGAGCTGCTCGATATCGTCAAGATCTGGAAAGCGACAAAGGAACTGGAGCTCACCTCGGATCAGCTCAAAACCTTCATCCCCAAGTTCGATCGGATCGATGAGATCAAACGGCGATACTATAATAGCAGGAAAAACCTGGTGAAAAGGATAAAGGAGCTCACCATGAGCGGGGAACCTTCCGAATCCCAGCTTGAATCGCTTCTCCAGCAGCTCAAAGCTCTGGACGATAAGTTCCATGCCGACATAGAGCGGGCTTACGACGATCTCAATTCCGGTCTAACCGTCACTCAGCGGGCAAAGCTGGTTCTCTTCCTGGAAAACTACAAGCGCGATCTGAGGAGGATTCTGATGCAACTAAGGGAGATGGCGGAAAGCAGAAAGAGATGAATTGACAGGCGGTTGAATTGGATGTATAATTTCTGATGCCAAGCCAGATAATGTGGAGGTTATCCTTGATGCGGAACCGGAGATATGTGCTTCATATCCTACTGATCCTGGTCTTCGCGGGTGCTCTGACGGCGGCGCTGAAGATAGGCCAAAGCGAGGACGCTAACCGATCGGGCGATCGGGCCACGATCATTCAACTCCAAAAGACCCTTATCGAAGTTATCCAGATGACCCGCGAGAACTATTACCGGGAGGTCGACGTCAAAAAGATGATGGAGGGCGCCATCAAGGGAGCCCTGGCTTCCCTGGGAGATCCATACACCTTTTATCAAAGCCCTGAGGATCAAAAGCGTGAGCGTGAGAACCTGTTTGAAGCGCAGTTCGGTGGGATAGGGATACGTATCTATGAGGACAAGGGGTTCATAAAGATAGCGATGCCTCTCCCTAATACCCCCGCCTCGCGCGCCGGTCTCCGGCCAGGAGATATCATCTTGAAGGTTGACGGAAAGACGGCTGTGCTTGGAGCTGAAACAGGGCTCAATATCTACGACGTCGTGGATATGCTCCGCGGCAAGCCTAACACCCCCGTAACCGTTACGATCAAGCGGAGGGGCAGAGCGGAACCATTCGACGTTACCCTCATCAGACAGGTGATAGATATAGAGAGCGTTAAATATGCAATGCTCCCTGATAAGATAGGCTATATCTGGGTGATGAGCTTCACGGGCAGGACGGAACAGGAGTTCACCAAAGCGGTAAATGAGCTCAAGAAACAGGGAATGAAGGCGCTAATTTTGGATCTGAGATGGGACTCAGGAGGCCTACTCTCGGCCGCTAAAGCGGTCGCCGATGCTTTCCTCTCAGAGGGCGTTATCGTCTCGACGAAGGGCAGAAGGAAGGAGTTTAACAACGTCTTCATGGCGGATGAGAAGACGCTTGTACCGAACGATATGGATCTCGTTGTGCTCGTCAACGAGGTGAGCGCAAGTGGTTCGGAGATCGTAGCCGGAGCGATCAAGGACAACAAACGAGGGGTGCTCCTGGGGACGAAAACCTACGGCAAAGGAGTGGTCCAGGAGAGGTTCCCGCTCCGATACGGTGGCGCCGTCTCGATAACGATATCCTCGTATTACACTCCCAGCGGCGTCTGCATCGATAAACAGGGTATCGAGCCGAACATCATCGTCGAACCCAGAAAGCTGGATGATATACAGGCGGCGATGAGGGAGAAGATGTATGAATCAGGAGTGTTGGAGAATTTCGTCATCTCCTGTATCGAGTCATACGAAAGGAAAAACGGTAAGACACCTAAAGACTTCAAGCTGATCGAAGCGAAGCTGCCACAGTTGATGAAAAAGCTGAGGAAAGAGGGAATAAACCTGGACGAGGAGATAGTTAAAATCGAGGCGCGTAAGGTCTTCGACATGAACGTCGGAATATCCAGAGTGCCCGATCCGGATACGGATAAACAGCTCCAAAAGGCGATCGAAGTCATCAAGAACGGAATGGTCGCCAAAGCGCTTTCCTCCGAAAAACCGATAAAGATGTAAGTCCGACCGGACATAGGATGAGGGCGGCAAATCCCGGTGAGGCCGCCCTTTTTCTTTTCCTAGAGGAGGACGAGATGCCAACATTTGAGGCCCAGCAATTGAAGGAGATAGCGCTCTCGATCTTCGAATCGGCCGGTGTTCCCGACGATGAGGCCGAAACGGTCTCACAGGCCCTTATCAACGCCAACCTCGCCGGCCATGACTCACATGGGGTGATCAGAATCCCCCAGTATATCGATATGCTGCTTAAGGGGATGATAAAACCCGGATGTGGCATAGAGGTTCTCTGTGAAACGCCGACTACAGCCGTGATAGACGGGAAATGGGGATTCGGCCAGGTGGTCGCCTCAAAAGCGATGAAAACGGCGATCGATAAGGCGAAGGCCAATTATCTGGGGGCTGTTGCGGCCCGGAGATGCAATCATGTGGGTCGGATAGGAGATTACGCCGAGATGGCCGCATATGAGGGCATGATCGGGATGGTGACGGTCAACAATCACGGCGCAGGGCTATTGGTCGCCCCATGGGGCGGGAAGGAGAGGAGGCTCTCAACCAACCCGATCTCCTTCGCCATCCCTCGCGGCGAGGGTGAACCGATCCTGCTGGACATAACCACAAGCGTAGCGGCTGAGGGTAAGGTTAGAGTCAAACGAAACAGGGGGGAAAGGCTGCCTGAAGGATGGATAATCGATCACGAGGGCAGACCCTCAACCGATCCGAACGATTTATACGGCTCAGAGGATAAACCACCGGGCGCACTTCTGCCGATGGGAGGACAGGTCGGATATAAGGGGTTCGGATTAAGCGTGATAGTGGACGTACTCTCAGGTGCTCTTTCAGGAGCGGGTTGTAGCGGAACTCCGGGATCAAGGCTCGGTAACTCTATCCTCGCCCTCGCCATCAACATCGAAGGATTCAGGCCGATCGGTGATTTCAAATCGGAGGTCGATCGGTTCGTCCGGTTCATAAAATCCTGCCCGCTCGCCCCCGGATTCGACGAGATCCTGATGCCGGGCGAGATCGAAAACCGGACGAAGGCGAAAAGATTGCGTGATGGGATCTTCGTGGATGAGGTTACTTGGGGGCAGATCATCGAGGCTGCCCGAAAGGTGGGAGTAAGGATATGAAATGGCCAGTGCTTACGCGCTACGGAGGTGAACGGCTTTCACGGATCGCTTTTCCGCTGGGAGGGATCGGGGCGGGAACGGTGAGCTTAGGAGGGAGGGGAAACCTCAGGGATTGGGAGATCATGAACCGCCCATCGAAGGGATTTTCGCCTAAGGATACCTTTTTCGCCATATGGGTGGAGGGTGAACCTCCCATGACCAGGGTTCTGGAAGATATCCTACAGCCGCCCTATGAGGGGGATTTCGGCGTGGACGAGACAGCAGCTGGGTTGCCATGTTTCAGGGAAGCTCTCTTTGAGGCGGCATATCCGCTGGCTCAGCTTCATTTGAAAGATCCTTCCGTCCCGATCGCCGTTCGTCTTGAGGCCTTTAATCCTCTCATACCGCTTGATGCCGACCGATCCGGACTTCCGATCGCCGTGTTCCGCTTCGTCCTCCTAAACCCGACATCCTCCTCCCTGAAAGTCTCCATAGCTTTCAGCATTGAGAACTTCATCGGCTATGACGGCGTCGAGGGCAAGGCGGAGGGAGGGGTGATAGATTACCTCGAAGAGGAGGGGATCAGAGGGCTATTCCTTCGCTCCGAAAAGGTCCCCAGGGAATCGCCGCAGTGGGGAACGATCGCCTTTGCAGCCCTGGACAGTGATGTAAGCCACAGGGACTGGATAGCGAACAGGGCATGGAGGAGCGATCTGTTGGAATTCTGGGATGATTTCTCCGAAGATGGGATTTTAAACGGCCACGATGACCCCGGAGCAACTCACTCGTCCCTGGCGTCCTCATGTGCCATTCCGCCGGGTGAGGAGGAGAAACTCGCCTTCATCCTCGCCTGGCATTTCCCAAACAGGACGGCTGAAATCTGTGGCTGGGGTCTCTCAAAGGGAGAGGATATCGGTTATGTGGGCAACTATTACACGGGGAAATTTAAAAACGCCTGGGATGTGATCCTTCAGGTGAAGGATGAGCTTGAGGAACTTGAGCGTTGGACGGTGCAGTTTGTCGAAACGATCTGCTCAAGTACCCTGCCGCAGCCGGTCAAGGAGGCGACGTTGAATAACCTCTCGACGCTGAGGTGCCAGACCTGCTTCCGGACGGCCGATGGCCGCTTCTTCGGCTTCGAAGGCTGCTCCTCGAAATCGGGCTGTTGTTTCGGCTCGTGCACGCACGTTTGGAACTACGAGCAGGCAACCGCCTTCCTCGGATAGATCCTGAACATCCCGATTATCAGTTCGGATCAGGATGTCTGATAGATCAAATGGTCGGCCAATACATGGCCCATATCCTGGGATTAGGTCATCTGCTGAAGCCGGGGAACATCCGATCGGCGCTCAGATCGATCTACAGGTATAATTTCAAAAGGGACCTCTATGATCATCACCCGAACGTGATGCGCACCTTCGCGCTGAACGACGAATCGGCAACTTTGATATGCACCTGGCCGAAGGGCGACCGTCCCAAACGGCCCTTCCCCTATTTCAGCGAGGCGATGACCGGATTTGAATATCAGTTTGCCGTGCACATGATCTATGAGGATATGGTCGAGGAAGGTATCGAGGTGATAGAGAGCATCAGAAGGCGATACGACGGGCTGAGGAGGAATCCGTGGAATGAAGCCGAATGCGGAAACCACTACGCGAGGGCGATGGCAAGCTGGGGCGCGATTCCAGCCTTATCGGGATATCGATACAGCGGCGTCGAGAAGATGATCCGTTTCGCCCCTAAGATCAATGTGGTGAAGGTCGCGGGCCGCTATGAGGTGAACCCCATATACGGCGGACCGGAGTGTGAGACGGTCGCCGCCCTCGGCTCCTGCTGTGGGATTGATGACCTGGAGGCCATCGCCTATGCGAACCAACTGTGTGCAGCATATGGGCTGGACACCATCTCCACCGGCAATGCTATCGCCTGGGCTATGGAGTGTTTCGAGCGGGGGCTGCTCACAACAGAGGACACCAGCGGGCTGGAACTCCGCTTCGGCGATGCCGAGGCCATGGTGACGCTTGTGGAGCAGATTGCCCATCGAGAGGGTTTCGGGGATCTGCTGGCCGAAGGCACATTGCGGGCAGCACAGAGGATCGGCATTCCAAACAACGATAAGATACGACAGCCTATAGCCTTCCCCATCTTCGGCCGGGGACGGGTTCTATGCGCCCTTGTCGGGGATGAGATAAAGAAGGAAAACGTCGAGGAGATATGCTACTTCCTCGTCGGAGGTTGCTCATGCCAGGTGAAGGAGGCAAATCCGGGATGGGATCTTCTGCTGTCGGCCGATTGGGATGGGATGTTGGAGGGACAGATGGAGGAGGCCGTTTTCGCCGGACCGGCCACGGTGGTGAAAGGAGGTGGAGCGGGTCTGCCGTGGCGCAACATCCTGATCGCCCTCTCATCCCTGCTCGTCCTCGTGGCAGGCACGACATATGTCATCCTATGGCGAAGAAGGAGGTATGAACGAGGAGATCAAGGTCGTAGATCGTCCTGACGCGAAGAGGGTCAACGACTTTTACGTCGGAAATCGACCGCCATTGACGCCCAGCCCGTTTTTAAAGCTGCCCGTAGGCTCGATCAGGCCGCGAGGGTGGCTGCTTAAACAGCTTCGGCTCCAGGCCGATGGTTTTTTCGGACATCTGACGGAGATAAGCGATTTCCTGAGGAAGGAGGGAAACGCATGGCTGAGCCCCGACGGCGAGGGCCACAGCCACTGGGAGGAGGTGCCATACTGGCTCAGGGGTTTCGGGGATCTGGGATATGTGCTGGAGGATGAACGCGTCATCGAGGAGGCTCGGGCCTTTCCAAGGGTCATCTGAAATCAGGCATATTCTTTCGCCTTCAGATCCTCTTGCCTGCCATTCACTTCCGGGGGAGATCGCAGAGGTATTTACACAGAATTCCTAGCAAGCTCTCTTTCTGCGATAGGAAAAGTCCCCTCTATGATGCCCAGAGAGATATTAGGAGAAGGAACTGACATTTATTTCATCCTTCCTTCTCAATTACTGAGATCGTATGAGCTCGCGCCCCATACAGTATGCACTTGTCCTTTATTAATAAAAATAACGCAGTTTTGGAGAAGGTTGATCCAAAAGGGATTTTTCCTTCCCAAGGTTTTTTTTTCCCACT
>JAGGXZ010000224.1 GCA_021162805.1 Candidatus Poribacteria bacterium | reverse complement strand
GAGCTTTAGCTCAGGGCGGTGTAGATCTGATATTCATAGAGACGATGATGGATCCGAACGAAGCAGCCGCCGCCGTCAAAGCGGCTAAGAAAGTCTGCGATCTACCCGTCTTCGCCTCGATGAGCTATAACGTGGATAAAAAGGGGTTTAGAACGATGATGGGGACCTCACCGGAACAGGCCGTTAAAATACTGATCGAGGCGGGCGCGGACGTCGTGGGGGCAAACTGTGGAGATGTGCTTGCATCGATGATGCCATCCCTCATCCGTCAGATGAAAGAGGCCGGAGCGAAACTGGTTGTGGTCGAACCGAACGCCGGGGTGCCCAGGATAATCGACGGCAGAACCGTTTTCCCTCAGACGCCCCAGGAGATGGCCAGGAGCGTCCCTGAGATGATCGAGGCGGGCGCGGATGTGATCGGCGGCTGTTGCGGCACCACACCTGAGTACATCCGCCTTATCGCCCGGATCGTGAAAGGTGAACGAAAATGAGCATAGTGGTCGTCGGATCGGTCGCCCTCGATTCCATCGAGACCCCTTATGGCAAGCTCGAAAGAGCCCTTGGCGGATCGGCCACATACTTCTCAATCGCCGCTAGCTTCTTCCATCCCGTCAGACTTGTGGCGATCGTCGGCGAGGATTTCTCATCCGAGCATATCGAACTGCTTAAATCGCACGGCGTGGATTTGGAGGGATTGGTCAGGGCGAAGGGCAAAACCTTCCACTGGAAGGGGCGGTATAACGACCTTAACGTGGCCGAGACTTTATCGACGGAACTGAACGTCTACGCCGACTTCGATCCCGAACTGCCTGATAGCTATCGTAACTCCGAATATATCTTTCTGGCTAACATCAATCCCGATCTTCAACTGAAGGTGCTTGAGCAGGTCAGATCCCCGAAATTAGTGGCCTGCGACACGATGAACCTGTGGATCAACACCGCTCTGGATGAGCTTAAGGAGGTTCTCAGGCGGGTCGATCTGCTCATACTCAACGATTCTGAGGCGAAGATGATCGCCGGAGAGGAGAACCTGATAACGGCCTCCAAGAAGCTACTGGAGCTCGGTCCCGATAGGGTGATCGTTAAAAAAGGAGAGCACGGGGCCATATCCTTGACATCGGAGACTTTTTTTGCCATACCTGCCTATCCCGTCGAAAGGGTTGTGGATCCGACGGGAGCCGGTGACTCCTTTGCCGGCGGTGTCATCGGATATCTCGCCTCAAGGGGGCGGACCGATGAGGGAAGCTGGCGTAAGGCGATCGCATATGGAACGGTGCTTGCTTCCTTCAACGTTGAGGATTTCAGTCTCAGGAAGCTCTCATCGATCTCAAGGGAGGATATCGAGAGGCGGCTCGATCGATTGCATCAGATGACGAGGTTCTAGATGTCGTGGTTTGAGTATTCAGGCGCACTCCACATTCACTCCCGGTACTCCGACGGCGGAGGAACGGTCGAGAAGATAATAAAGGCGGCTCATAAAGCCAACCTCGATTTCATCATCCTCACCGATCATGAGACCTTAAAAGGGCGTGATCGATGGCAGGGATGGCATGACGGGTTGCTCCTTATCGTGGATGAGGAGATCTCACCGTGGATCGGAAATCACTATCTCGCTCTGGGAATCAAAAACGAGATAAGGGCCAAGATGGCGCTCAAAGCTCAACCCTTCATTGATGAAGTCAGACGGCAGGGCGGAGTGGGTATAATCGCCCACCCCTTCGGTGAAAAGAAGGGATTCTTCCCCGTGCTGGATAGACCGTGGATCGATTGGGATGTCATCGGGTTTGACGGAATGGAAATATGGTCGTATATGTATGACTGGATTAAGGATTTGACCCTTCTCACCCTACCCTATTACATCCTGCATCCGAGCAAAGCGATAGATGGCCCCCGGCCTGAGACACTGGCGAAGTGGGATGAGCTTAACCTCTCACGAAAGGTCGTGGGGGTGTGCGGTCTGGATGCCCACGCCAAAAAGGTGCCATTTCTCCCTTTCGTGGAGATCCTCCCCTACGAGTATCTCTTCCGAACCCTCAGAAATCATATCTTGCTCAAGGAACCGCTTGATCCCGCTTCTCCTTCGCGGAGCATATCCATGATCCACGAGGCGATCAGATATGGAAGCTGTTTCATCGGCTATGACCTGATCGCCGATTCCACGGGATTTCTATTCAGGGGTGAAATGGCAGGCGTGGAACTCAATATGGGTGATGAGAGGATTTTCGCGGGAAGGGCTATTCTGAAGGTTAAAACCCCTATTCCGGCGAGGATCAGAATTCTGAGAAACGGCAAGCCGATATTCGACGAGATGAGGTCGGAGGTCGAAATCGGTGTAACCTCCCCGGGCGTATACCGATCGGAGGCCTATCTTGGCCGTAAGCCCTGGATATTCTCCAACCCGATCTACCTCAGATCCCCTCGATCTGCATGATCAACCTGCCTATCTGAAGCCTCAGCAGGAGATGATAGAGCCTGATGAGGAGATTCACCTGTGCTGTAGATGGGATGTTCTCGTCCAGTATCATCTCCGCCATTTTGTCCATCAGCCTTCCCAGACTTTTGGCTTTTTCAAGGGAAGGCCCGCCCTCCGAGGAGGTATCGGCGTTGAAGAACTCCCACATGTGATCCTGTAGCTCCAGCAGATAATTGTGCACGGAGGCCTTGTGTTCCTTCCAGGCCGAATCTATCCAGATCGTATCCGCTCTCCATCCGAGATATATGGCTATCGCTTCGATAAGCACATCTCGAGGGGTTTCCTCGCCCGATATTATCTCCTCGACCTCAGATAGTATCCCCGCGTTGGCATCCAACATCCTGACGTTGTGGTAGTCCTTAACGGAATCGAGCACCTCATGATTGTCGAAGATGAGATGCCATAGCGAAGCGCTTGTCCGAAGTATGGCTTCGATCTGAGATCGTATCTCCTCCGGAAGCCCTGATCGGACGGCGAAGTGGTGTAAGGCGTGAAGCTTATTTCTGAAGCTCCACACATCCTCTGGTGATACCTCAGGAATAGGCTTAAGGAACCACCTCAGGAGGTCATCTTTTATATAGTCGATAACCCTCAAGGATAACTCGGATGACATCGGTTACCCCATATCTCGTTGGGAATACGCCCAGTGAGCTATTTTTGATTTTCAAATGGAACCCGGATGTCATATCTTCCGGGCCTTTCGACCTTGAGTATCCCTTCGCTGAGCATCATCTCAAGCGGCGATTCCTTGATCTGGAGAGGCATTCTGACCACATCCCTGATCCTGACCGACTCATATATGGCCATCATGATCTCCATGGTATATCTCGCCTGTCTGCCGGAACCTCTATGCTCCTCAACTCTGCCTTCGATCCACGCTATCAGTTCCTCAAGCTGGTTCATCCCATCGCCTCGGGGCTGCACCTCGGTCACTCCCTTCTTATTCGTCAGGAATATTCTGCCATCCTGGTATGTTATCATCCCATCCGACCCATACATCAGAGCGGCTGGCATCCCGGGGCCTGGCAGATCGACCTCTATGACTCCTCGGGTGCCGCCCTCGAAGCAGATGATAGCGGCGGAGAAATCCTCTATTCTCATCCTCCTCTCGTATCGATCGGTTTTGCGGGAGATCTGGCCCAGCACCCATAATGTCTCAGGATCGCCGAGCAGGTATCTTATGGTATCAATCAGGTGGGTTCCCCAGTTGAGAAGTCCGCCGATTGCCTTTCTGAAAGCGAGGGTCGGTTGGCCGATGGCGCCTTCCAAGATCAGTTTTCTAGCGGTGACGTTGACGGGTTCGAAGCGGCGTTGATGGCCCACCACCAGCTTAACCCCATTACGGTCACAGGCCTCCAGCATGGTATCCGCCTCGCCGAGGTTTGTGGCCATAGGTTTTTCACAGAGTATCCCCTTGATACCACCTGTCTCAGCGGCAGCCACGGTTATCTCGGCGTGGGACATCGGCCATGTGCAGACGCTGAGTATATCGATCTGCTCCGAATCGAGCATCTCCCGATAATCGGTATATCTGGCCGGTATGTCGAACTCCCTAGCGAAATTGTCAACCGCTTCAGGGTTGATATCCGCTGCGGCGACCATCTGGGTTTTGGGATGTCTTCTGTAGGCGTTAGCATGTGCCCGCGCCACGCCGCCGCAGCCTATTATACCAACCCGGTAGGTATCATCGGACATTTTGCCTCCTCTTACCTTCCGAAACGATATCCCGGTGCGGTCCCTGTTATCTTGAAGAGCGATTTGGCAGCGTTATAGTGGATGACGGAATCGTCATCCTTGATCGCCTCCTGCAGGAGAGAAGCCGCCTTGCGGTTCCCAGAGTCACCCAGGGCGGTCAGAATCCTCCGCCTGAGGCCGATCGGATAATCCGTCTTACGATAGGCATTGATGAGCGCATCGACGGCCTCATCGGTGCCTATCTGACCAAGGGATGAGGCGGCGTTCTTGCGGACGGACTCCTGAGCTGATGTATCGTTGAGGGTCTGGATCAATGCCTGGACGACCTCCTTAGTACTGAAATTACCCAGCGCTTTTGCCGCCTTGTATCTTTCGCTCTCAGCTTTTCCGGAGTTCTGCATTATGCCGATCAGATCCTTGATCACATCCTTTCTGCCGCTATGACCGAGCCCCAGGGCGGCGTTGCCTCGGACAGACTCTGAGCTGTCGGAGAGCATCTCCTTGAGCGTCTTAATCGCCTCGTCGGTACCCGTTCCACCGAGCGCTTCGGCAGCCGTGGCTCGCAGACTTTCAGGCTCCCAGGTATCCTTAAGCCTTTCGATGATAGCCGGCGCGGCCTCCTTGAGTTTCAGCTCCCTCCCGGCCGCAAGGGCCACCTCCTTCCACACATCATCGTATTCGCTTTCATCGTTGAGCCTTTCAAGCAGCGCCTTTGAGGCAGCAGGGTCCTTTATCTTCCCAAGGGCCTCGGCCGCCTTTGCCCTGAGCGAGGTAGGCAGTGATCTGTCCCGCAGGATCGAGATAAGCTTCGCGACAGCTCTTTCGCTTCCTATATCGCCCAACGCCGAAACGACCGCCTCATGAATGGAGAGGGTCTGCGATGTAAGCTCCTCATTCAGAACGGATAACAAGAGGTCCTCAATGCTCGAATCGCCGTATTTGGCGATAGCCGATATGGCGTCCGCCCTGATCGATGGGTCTATCTCAGTTTCGATCGACTTCGCTATCAGGTCGAAGCCTCTGTAATCGCCTATGTTGCCCAGGGCGATGATGGCCTTATCCCTCAGCTCGCTCATCGGAGATCCCGCCGCTCGAATGAGCGGTTTGATCCCCTTCTCATCCTTTATGTTTCCAAGTGTCTCAGCGGCCTTTGCCCTGTTCGTCTTCCATTCCTTCGGGTCAAGCAGTGAATCAACAGCACCGGCTGCTTCCTTCTTCTGAGATTTGACCGCCTTTCGAGTTTTGAAGTTGGCCAGGGCGGTTATCGCGTACCCCCGCACCATTGGGCTCTCATCCGAGGCGGCCACGCGCATTAGATCATCCAGAGCGGCCTTATCGCCTATCTTGCCCAGGCAATATACGGCGCGAGCCCTGACATAAGCCTTGTCGTGATCCAGAAGGCCGATGAGGGGTTTAACGGAGGGCGAGCCGATGTTTATAAGCGCCGTTTCGACCTTAGCTATCACGGCGTCCGATTCTCTCTCCTCTTCGCTCTTGCCTTTATCGCTGAGCACATCCACGAGAGCGCCAACGGCGGATTTATCCTTTATCTCGCTGAGCGCCCAGGCGGCGTTCTTACGGGCGGTTTCGTATTTGTCCTTCTTCATCGTCCTGATGAGAGCTCCGACCGCCTTTTTCGATGCTATTTTACCCAGGGCAACAGCCGCTTCATTACGCACAACCCCCACGTCATCCCCCTTCATCGCTTTTATCAGAGGACCGATTACCTTCTCACCTCCTATCTCCCCGAGCGCCCAGGCGGCATTTTTCCTGACCACAGCCCTGTCATCATCCTTGAGAGCTTTAATCAGCGGATCGACCACCTCATCCCCCTTGATTTTACCGAGGGCGAGGGCAACCTCTCCCCTGATGATTCCGGGGATGGGTTTTATCTCGGCCCACGTCCTATAATCGGTGCCCCACTTGCTGTTAAGCGCTTCGATCGTCTTGAACCTCTTCTTAAGCAATCTCTGATAATCCTTGGGTTTCTCGCGCAGTGCGCTTATGATCCTCAACATCGGCTCAAGTGCCTCTTTAGGCTTTATCTCACCCAGGGCGGCGACGGCGGCTCTCCTTACATCGGGAGTTTCATCCTCAGCCATCATTATCCCTATGAGGTTCTTACTCACCTCGCTCGGCTTGATCGTCTTCAGGACGGTCAGGGCGCTTATCCTGATGCTCTCCCTCTCGTTTTTATCCTCGGCGATCCTTAAAACCGCCTTGACCATATCGGGGTCGTAATACCCGATCGTGTTGAGGGCGTCCAGGACGTTGCTCCTTATCCTCTCATCCACATCCGAAAGGAGCTCGGTAAGACGGGGTATAGCCTTTCTGGCTTTCATCGCCCCCAGAGCTGCCGCTGCTGCGGCCGCGACCTCCTTATCCTGATCCGAAAGGGCCTCGATCAGTGCGTCGACAGCACGTTTATCCAGTGTGGATTTCAACACGTCCGCTGCAGCTACCCTGACCTTGCTCTCAGGGGATTTAAGGGCTTTGATCATAGCGGGCGTGGAGGCGGGACCGAATTTGACGAGCGCTGAGCTGGTACTGCTCCTGAGATCATCATCCGATAGGAAGGGAACGATCTGTGAGATCGCCCTCTCATCCCCTATACTCGCCAGAACGTCCATTGCCCTACCGATCACAGAATTTCTAGCTGATTTCTCCTTGTCTTCCGTCACGGTGGCCGAGGGTGGAAGTGGGACATCGGTCGCCTTGGTCTCGAGGACCTCCAGAAGCGGATTTACCGAGTCCGATCCGAAAGAGATCAGGGCCTCCTTGGCCGCTGTGACGACATAGCTGTTAGTATCGGCCAGTCGGTCGACGAGATCGGGTATCGCCTCTTTGGCGTTCATCTGTGCCAGGAGCTTGACGGCATAGATCTTAGGCTGGGCATATTGGCTCTTAAGCACGTTTCTGAGAGGAGTGACGATCGTTTCTCCCCCTATCAGCTCCAGGGCGATCGGAACCTGATACATCACCTCGTATGATTCAGAGCCGGGCTTGGTCAGATCGGTTATCGGGCCGATAGCCTCCTTGGCATGAAGCCTTCCAAGATAATAAACTGCCTGAGCTTTGATAAGCGGATCGTCGGACTTCAACTCCGATATAAGCGGTCTTACGGCGCTTTGTCCCATTTCCCTGATAACCGCCTCGACTTTACCCCGCACGTCCTCGTCGTAGCACTTCCCCGCTATAAGCATCGCTCTGACCACCAGATCGGAGCTTGATTCCAACAGAGGTTTGGCCCAACCGGTTTTCCTCTCCATCAGATCGGCGAAGCTCTTAGCTAGAAATCCCATAGCGTAGTTTCTGGATCTCACAAGCCTTTCGAGCCTCTTCAGATCCTCCTCATCCGGCTCCTCTTTCGCCTCCAGATCCTTTATCTCCTTCTCCAGAGGCTTGACGTTGTTCAGGCATCTCTCCAGGGCGGTTCGCCAGGCCTCAGGGTCCGGATTGCCCCTGACGGAAAGGATCTCTTTGAAGCATAACGCCTCGGCGTTATCCGGTTCCGTTTGCAAGGCGGCCTGGACCCTTTGAACTGCCCCTTTGAACTCCTGATTTTGGATAAGTTCCCTCGCTTTAAGGATATCCTTGTTCTCCTCCTCACCACAACCCGATAAAATCCAGATTGAAAAGGCAGCGATTAACAGAACACCAAACCAACGAAAGTGGTTCATTTGTCCCTCCCTAATCTTTATTGTATCTGTACGGCCCATACCGGCCTATCTCCTTGATAGCCGACCAGCAGGGTGATGATCTCACCGTCGGCCTTAACCGGAGTTGTGCTGTAGATCTCTCTGGAAAACCAGGAACCGGGCTTTAAAAACACCGCTTTCTCCGGTTCCCTGCCATATCCTCCGAACCTCACGGAGGTCTCCTTCGAAGTCGGATTGATCACCAAGAGGGAGGTTTTCCCATCGTGGACCGGCGAGGCCGCCGCCGTGATTACGCTTCCCTCCCGGACCCTACCGATCGGCTCAATCACCGCCGATGGGGTTGGGAAGTAGTATCCTATCAAAGGGTAGTTTGACCTTGCGGATATGGAGGCGATCTTTCCCCCATCAAGACGGCTTGAAAGTCTTATCATGACGGCACCACATCCGGGTATGAGCTTCCTCATCCTTCTGATCCCGGCATCGCCTTTCAGAGCGATCTCGACCCTTGCTCCGTCCCTGGAAAGGTTCGCTACGAAAAGCTTCCCATCCGTACTGAGAGGACCTAGCATCAGCTTGATCTCCCTTCCCATCTCCTCCACCGGTCGGGCATTGAGGGCGATGACCCCTTTCTCAGATATACCCCGATAACCGCAGATCACATCTCCATCTTTGACCTCGACGATACATATACCCATTTTCCCAACGGGTATTGCCCGAACGGCATTTTCCGGAATGCTCTCCATCGAGGAGTCAACAAGTTCTCCCCTTCGGTTGTAGAGTTTAACGTTAACGACCGCTCCGACGCCGATCTCGGTGGGTAGATCTGCCAGCACCAGATACCCCTTCTCGCTTCTTCCCAGGACGAACCGTCTGGAACGATCGGCCTTGACAAACTGCGATCCGAAAACCCTGCCGTTTTGGCCGATTCCCCAGTAGATCACCTTGAGTTTCCCCGCTGCGAACTTGGCTTGTATCAGTCCCTCGCCTTTCAGCAGCTCATCAACCTTGATCCTCACGGTGGTGTATGGCTGGACGACCTTAACCAGCGTCTTGATCCCATCACGACCTACAAAGGAGATGAGGGCGTCGACCGCATCCTCCGTGACATTGGTCAAAGTTACCAAGGGCTTGTATCCCCTTATCGGAAGGTGAATCTGATATAGATCTATCGCCGAGGCCGATGAGAAAACGAGGAGAATCGGGGAGACAAAGATAAGCCCGAATACCGTGAAGGTAACGAAGGGATTCTCATTTTTTTCGATATGAGTCAACACAAAGAGCAGTTTCATGCCCGTTTACTCCCCTGAGACGACCAACTTGGAGAAATCGGCCACAAGGCAGAGGCTTTCCGTGATCCTCTTAAGCAACGCCAATCTGTTTCGCTTTAATCCCTCATCCTCAGCCATCACCAGGACCTCATCGAAGAAACGATCTATGATAGGCTGGAGTTTTGAGAGTTCCCTCAAAGCTCCGGGGAAATCCCCATCTTCACACAACCTCTCGACAAGCGGCTCGATCTCGGAAAACCGATAGAACAGCTCCCTCTCACCATCCTCAATCAGTTTCCCCTCATCCACCGATGTGTCCTGCCACCCCTTCGGGATTATCCTGAAGGTGCGATAGAAGGATGGATAAATTTTATCAAATTCCTCGCTCGATTTAAACTCCGAAACCACCTTCATCCTCTCCTGCAGGTTATGAATCATGTTAAACCCGCCTGAGAGGACCGCATCCACAACGTCGTGTTCGAATCCCTCGTCGATGAACATGTTGAATAATCTATCCCGGATGAAACGCATTACCCCTTGGGCCGTGTTCTCATCGATCCTATCCTCATAGAGCGAGCAGGTATATCGAACCATGTCCTCTATGTCCAAGGCCAAGTTCATCCGCCGGATGATTCTGATAAGCCCTATAGCACCTCGCCTCAACCCGTAGGGATCCTGTGAGCCGGTTGGGGTTTCACCTATACCGAAGTGTCCGACGATCGTATCGATCCTATCTGCGATTGAGAGGATAGCCCCCAGCAGAGTTGAAGGTATCTCATCTTCGGAGGAATAAGGCTTGTAATGTTCCTTTATGGCCAGAGCGACCTCCTCCGGCTCGCCCGAATTTCGGGCGTAATACCCACCCATTATCCCCTGAAGCTCAGGGAACTCGATGACCATATGTGTGACCAGATCGGCCTTACAAAGCTCCGCCGCCCTGGCCGCCATCTCCATATCCTCCTCATCCATTCCCAGCTCACCGGCCATATAGACGACGAGGTTTCTGAGCCTCTGAGTTTTATCGTAGAGCGATCCGAGCTTCTCCTGAAAGATGACATGCCTAAGCTTTTCGACTTTATCGGCCAAAGGTTCTCTCTGATCCTCCTTGTAGAAAAACTCCGCGTCATCCAGCCTTGCCCCCAGAACCCTTTCGTTTCCCCTCTTTACGTTCTCCCAACCGTTATCCGTCCCGTTGGAGATCGTGATGAACTTCGGGAGCAACCCGCCATCTGGTTTTCTGAACGGGAAGTAGCGTTGATGTCTGCGCATGGAGGTTATGAGGACCTCCTCGGGCAGAATCAGGTGAGATTCGGCGAATTTACCCACAACGGCTTGGGGGAATTCCACCAGGAAGTTGACCGTCTCAAGCAGATTCTCATCTATCTCCGTCGAACATCCCTCCTCTCGGAGTATCTCGACCACCTGTCGTTTTATCTCCCTTCGTCTCTCCTCGTGATCCGCTATAACGCAGGCGGATCGGAGTTTGTCCTTATACTCCTCCAGAGAGGCAGTTTGAAGCTCCAGGTCTCCTTCCGAAAGCGATCTATGTCCGCGCGTGATCCTTCCGGATTGGAGGTTGCCCCAGGCAAAGGGCACGACCTCACCGCCCAGAATGGCCACGATCCATCTTACAGGCCGGGCGAACCTCATCCCATCCCATCTCATCATCTTTGGGAAGCTCAGGGATGAGATAATTCTGGGCAATATCTCGCCGAGCACCTCGGCTGTCGGCCTACCACTTTCGAACCTGTGGAGACAGACGTACTCCCCTTTTTCAGTCCGGGTGAGCTGTAATTGCTCCACCGATACACCCTGTTTACGGGCGAACCCCAGCGCCGCTTTGGTCGGGTTGCCGTCCGGATCGAAAGCCACGTGTTTAGGTGGGCCCATGATTACCCTTTCTCTATCCTCCTGGCGAAGGGAGACCGATTTGACGTGGAGGGTCAACCTTCTAGGGGTGGCCAACACCGTTATTTCGCCGTGTCTGATCCTATTTTCCTCAAGGAACCTCTCGGCCATCTCCCGCATCTGGCGCAGTGCTGGCGGGATGTATGAGGCGGGGATTTCCTCGGTTCCTATCTCAAACAGCAGGTCAGCCTCTCCCTCCGTCCGTGGCTTGTTCTTCTTCACATCCTTTACAGCCGGCGAGCTCGGTTCCTGAACGGGTATCCTATCGATGAAGGGATGTCCCATCTCCTGGCGCTGATCGACATATGCCCTTGCGACCCGACGTGCGAGGTTCCGCACCCGAGCGATGTAACCTACCCTTTCGGTAACGCTTATCGCCCCACGTGCATCGAGCATGTTAAAGGTGTGAGAGCACTTCAACACGTAATCCAAGGCCGGTAACACCAAACCGTTTTTGAGGCATTCCATCGCCTCTCGCTCATATGTCTCGAAAAGGGAGAACAACATCGAGCTGGAGGAGACCTCGAAATGGTATTTAGAATATTCGAACTCGCCTCGACGATGTATATCGCCGTATCGGAAGTATTCGTTCCATTGGATATCGAAGACGCTGTCGACGCCCTGAAGGTACATGGCGATCCGTTCCAGCCCGTAGGTTATCTCCAGTGATATAGGGTCCACCTCGATGCTGCCTATCTGTTGGAAATAGGTGAACTGGGTGATCTCAGCGCCGTTCCACCATACCTCCCATCCCAATCCTGACGCTCCGAGTGTGGGTGATTCCCAATCGTCCTCGACGAATCTGATGTCGTTCCGCTTGGGATCGATTCCGAGATACTTGAGGCTCTCCAGATATATCTCCTGTGAATCCACCGGTGCCGGTTTGAGGATGACCTGGTATTGGTAGTAATGGCCGAGCCTGTAGGGGTTATCGCCGTATCTGCCGTCCGTCGGGCGTCTGGAGGGCTCGACATATGCCACCCTCCACGGCTCGGGGCCCAAAGTCCGAAGGAAGGTGGCAGGATTGAAGGTTCCCGCTCCAACTTCAACATCATATGGCTGCTGTATCACACATCCCTGAGAGGCCCAGAACCTCTCAAGTGCCATTATCATATCCTGAAAGTTCATTGAACCACCCTCTCCATGGATTCGATGAAACGTAGGCTCTTCAGTTCCCTTTCAGTCTGGCTTTGGATAAAGGAGGTGATCGCCCTTCTGATCTCCCCTTTGCAGGTTCTGTTCGCCCTGAATCTGGTTGATCGGGAGATATCGCCGTTCAGCATCTTCCTCATCATCTCGAGCGCCCCTCTGGTTATGACAAACCGCTGTCCGCGTGACCTGGCCGCGCACCTGGCACACAGCACACCCCCTGATAAAGCGTTGAACCAGGGTGTGCCTTTGATCGGCGAAAGGCATGAGACGCATCGCTCCAGCTGGGGTCTGAACCCGCTGTGGGATAAGAATTTCAAGGCGAAGGCATATGTGACCAGATCCGGCTCGCTTGAGTCCTCGATCAGGTTCAGATACTCCGTAAAGAGCCGAAACCCCTCTCTGTCTGACATCCCCTCAACGGAGACGATATCGACTAACTCCAAGGCCATCGATGCCGAGGAGAACCGATCCAAATCTCCCTTTATCCGCTCAAACCGATCAATCACATCGAAGGAGCTGAGCGAGTGGAGGTTAGAGCTTGATCTTTCAAAATAAACCACCTGTCCGTAGTTCAGGGGCTCAAGCGCCGAGGCGAATCTGCTTCTTGGTTTTCTTGCTCCTCTTGCCACCAGCTTCAGCTTCCCTTTGTCTGTGTAGAAGGAAACGATCCTATCCGCTTCGCCGAAGTTAAAGGTTCTTATAAGTATCCCATGGCATTTACATAAGCTCATTCCCCCTCACCCATCGTTTCAGCTTTTCGATCGCCTCCATTTCGATCTGTCGCACCCTCTCTCTCGTGATCCCGAACCTTTTACCCGCCTCCTCCAGGGTAAGCGGCACGCCATCCTTCAACCCATACCTCAGTATTATAGTCTCACGCTCCCTATCGGAGAGCTTCTCCAAAAGCTTCATTATCTCCTCTCTTTGAAATTTTCTCTCGAGCTCTTCAAAGGATGAATCCCTCTTATCCTCTATCATATCCTCCACATATGTATCGTCGAATCCCTCGAGCTTATCCTGCAGGGATGCGGGTCGCTGGGCGAAGTTAAAGAGCTCCTCGATTCTCTCCTCGCTGAGACCCATCCTCTCGGCGATTTCTCCAATCGACGGTTGCCTGCCCAACTCCTGAGCCAATCTTCGGGAGATGTTGACCAATCTACTCAGCATATCCAGTATGTGGACGGGAAGCCTTATCGTGCGTCCCTGAGAGGCGATGGCCCTGGTGATGGCCTGTCTTATCCACCAAGATGCATATGTGCTGAACCTTGTCCCTCGTCTATAGTCGAACCTCTCCACGGCTTTTATCAGGCCGAGGTTTCCCTCCTCTATCAGATCCATGAGAGGCAATCCTCTGTTAACATATTTCTTGGCGATACTGATCACCAATCTTAGGTTCGAGAGGATCAGCCTTTTACGGGCCTCTTCATCCCCCTGAGAGATCCTTCTCGCCAATTCCGCCTCCTCATTCGGAGAGAGCAAGGGTATATGGCTGATCTCCCTCAGGTAGATATCTATCAGGTCGGAGCGCTCCTCCATGGGATGGAACAGCTCGACGCTTTCCCCGGTGGGTAGATCGATATCTCCCTCTGGCACCTCAGGGGTTCTTCTCCTGGAATCCATCTCGTCCGTTTCAGACAAGGGGAGGTGGTGTGTTAAAAATAAAAATGGTCGGGGCGAGAGGATTTGAACCTCCGACTTCCTGCTCCCGAAGCAGGCGCGCTAACCGAACTGCGCTACGCCCCGAACTCTCAACATATATATTTTAACAATCATCACCATGAAAGGCAAGGGCTTTCAGAGAACCTCCTTCTTCCATCCCTCCGAAATCGCTCATCGTTCGGCAGTATATCACTTGAAGTATAATATCCCGTATGCTAAAATATCAGCGAATATAATAACTTCAGAGGTAAGGGGGTAGGGTGACTTCGCCGATTTCATGAACATTCCCGTTTTGGTCTTAAATGCCAGCTATGAGGCGATAAATATCTGCGACGCCAAAAGGGCCTTGAAGATGATAATCAAGGGTGTTGCGCATCCCGAGAAGGAGTCGCAGTATGAGGTGAGGTCTACATCCTTTTCGATTCGCATTCCCCATGTCGTTAGGTTGGTGGAGTACGTGAGGGTGCCCCATTCCACCGTGCGGTTTTCCCGTAAGAACGTGTTCCTCAGGGATCAGTATACCTGCCAATACTGTGGCAGGAGATTTCCGGCTTCGATGCTAACGCTCGATCACGTTATCCCGCTTTCCAGAGGGGGGATGACCTCCTGGAAGAACGTGGTGACCGCCTGCAAAAGCTGCAACAACAAAAAGGGCAACCGCACACCGGCAGAGGCGGGGATGAAGCTCATCCGAAAGCCGACGATGCCTTCGCTCTACATACACATAGCGAAATTCGCCAAGGGCTATCACGAATCGTGGAAGGAGTATCTATTTCATGATAACGATTGATCATGCGTCAACTCTGCTGAGATTATCCCTTAGCCTGTTGATCCCCTTTATCTTAGCTTCATGTGCCCTTCATCCGCCGGTTGATTATTACTATGAATTCGCCCTGATGGAGAGATTAGGCGAGGAGGTAAGGGCTCAAACCGGCAGGGAGATCGGCGTCACAGGGGCGGAAAGCCGAAGGGAAACTTCCCTTTCGCTGCCGTTTCAATTCACCGATGCCCCGACTGTCTCGCTGATATCTAGGATATCTCAGACGGAGACGGGTGGGGCGGTCGAGATACCATTCGCACCGGATATGCTGAAGAAGTTCCTTTCGGAGAACCAGGGGCTCGACGTCAGCAGGGTTGAATTGGTTAACGGCAGGGCAAAAGGAGGCAAAAACGTCGTTCGAGTCAGTTTTCTGCCCAAATCCCTTACCGATGAAGGTTTGCTGTCCGAATATCTCATCATCTGTGCCGCTGTGAGGGGATTCGATAAGGAATCGAACTCGGTTGATACGGTCGTCGGATTAATTGAAGACGAAAACACGCTGATCCCATACATCGCCCTGCAATCCGACATGAAAGATTACATCGATTTGGAAGGAGGAAGGATCGGATACAGGGATTGGACCTCCAGGGTGGAGGTTAAAAAACTCAGAGAGAAGTGATGCAATTTCAAACTCTTCGCAGGAGATGGCAGTTTGAGAGGGTTTACAAAGAGGGAAAGAAATTCTGGAACGAAGTGTTCGTCATTTATGTCTTACCTAACGGGTTGAACGAGAACAGACTTGGGATAGCGGTTACCAAAAAGCTCGGAAAGGCCGTCAAGCGTAACCGCGTTAAAAGGCTTATCAGGGAATCATTCAGGCTTTTGAAGGATAAATTAGAGGAGGGTTACGACATAGTGGTAGTCGGACGAGCTCCGGCCATCACCATGAAATGTCAACAAACCCAGGCCGCCATGCTCGATCTTTTCAAAAGGGCGAGACTTCTGAAGGAGGAGACCGATGATGGCTAAATTGATCGTCCTCCTGATAAGAGGATATCAGATCTTCATATCGCCCCTTTTCCCTCCATCGTGTCGATTCTACCCCACCTGTTCTCAATACTCGATGGAGGCGATCTCGAAATACGGTCTGATCAAAGGCGGCTGGCTTTCCCTGAAAAGGCTTTCCAGATGTCATCCGTTCAACCCGGGCGGATACGATCCCCTCATGTAAACCCACTGCCATCTCCAACCTAAAGGTTAATCTACGCTTTGAGGAGCTGTTCGACATGGATAATAAAAGATATGTGATAGCGCTCGTGCTGATGGGATTGGTGATGATCGGATGGATATATCTTCAGACGAAGATAGCTCCACCCGGGGTGAGAGGGAAACGGGCCGAGGAGAGAACTGCCCAACAGGAGGTTCAGCCCGAACCTCAACCTCAGGTCGAATCGGTCGAGATATCGAAGCCCCCTCCCGGGAAGTCCAGGAAGGAAGGTAAGATAGTGACGGTCGAAACGGACCTGTATACGGCCAAGTTCGATACGAAGGACGCCACCGCTATCAGTTGGAAGCTGAAGAAGTATCGCAAAAAACACTCTCAGACCGCTGAACCGATAGATCTCATCCCGTTCTCAGCCATATATTGCCTTGAGATGGAGTTTGAGGATCCATCGCTTCAGTGGCTCGCTGCCGAAGGGTCATGGGAGGCGGACAAAAATGAGCTGGTTCTGACGGATCAAAACCCAACTGACACGCTCGCCTTTACCTCCAAGCTCGGAGATCTTCTCATCGTCAGGAAGGTGTTGACCTTCCATAGGGGGAGCTATACGGTGGACATGGAGATCAAGTTTGAAAACCTCTCAGATAAACCGTTTGACCGGCTCGCCTCAGGATACAGCTTGAAGTGGGGTCCGGGCATAAGCTGCGATTTGAAGAAATCCATGAGGAGATACGGGCCGAAGTCCTACATGATCAAGCAGAAACAGAGCAAAAAGCCGTCACTTCTTCTCTGGGTCGCCCTCAACAGCAGATACTTCGCCGCGGCGATAATCCCTGACCAGTCGCTTAACACATCCTATAAGGTGAGGAAGGTCACCACTTCGGAACAGATAAAACCGATGTACGTTCAATCCCCCGAGGATCTGGTTGAGCTGGAAGTCACCGGAATCACTTTAGGCCCTAAGGAGGTTAAATCCAACAGGTTCCGCCTCTTCGTCGGTCCTAAGGTTAGATCGATCCTTGAAAAGGTCGAAGCGCCGGAAAACTCTGAATCGGGAAAGCCGATCTACAGCGTGAGGCTCGATCAGCTGATCAATTTCGGCTTCTTCGGACCGTTCTCGAAGATAATGCTTTCGATCCTCCTTTTCTTCCATAAACTCGTCCGCAATTACGGAGTGGCTATAATTCTGTTGACGATTCTGATCAATATAATCCTCTATCCCTTAACCATCAAACGGATCAAGTCCGCGAGGGAGATGCAAGTTCTGCAGCCTAAGATAGCGAAGCTGAGGGAGAGATACAGGGACGACCCGCAGAGGATGAATAAGGAGCTGATGAAGCTATACAAGGAACATGGAATCAACCCGATGAGCGGTTGCTGGCCCATGTTGCTGCAGCTTCCGATTTTTTGGGCGTTGTTTAACATGTTGAGGGAAGCTATCGAGTTGAGAGGCGCCCACTTTATACTATGGATCAGAGACCTATCGGAGCCGGATACCCTGGGGGTGATACCGGGGATCGGTATACCGATAAGGGTATTGCCGATACTGATGGGTATCTCGATGTTCTACCAGCAGAAGATATCTATGGCATCGACCGATCCGCAACAGGCCAAATACATGAAATACATGCCTCTTATCTTCACCTTTATCTTCTTCGGCTTTCCTTCAGGGTTGGTCCTTTACTGGTTGACCAGCAATTTGCTTACTATCCTGCAACAATACCTGATGAGCGGCTGGTCGTTAGGAAAAGAGTCAAAGGAGGTATCATAATGGCCCCGCAATACATCGAACGGGAAGGCAGAACTCCGGAGGAGGCTCTCGAGCTTGCCCTTAAGGAATTGGGTGTGACAAGGGATCAGGTGATCGTTAAAGTTCTGAGTGAGGGAAGCAAGGGGATTCTCGGCCTCGGAGCCAAACCGGCCAAGGTCAGGGTCACCCTCAAGGAGGATCCCTACTCCACACCGGAGATCGTCCTGAAACGATTGATAAACCTCATGGGTGTCGAATGTGAGCTCGAGAGCGAGACGATCGAAGGCGTCATACACATAAACATCTCATCGCCGGATGCCGGTTTGATCATCGGGAGGCGGGGTGAAACCCTTCAGGCGATCCAATTCCTCCTCAACAACATCGTCAACAGGAGGGCGCTCGTCAAGAAGAGGATAATACTCGATGCCGGTGGATTCCGTGAAAAGAGAGAAAGGGTTCTCGAAGATATGGCCCATAGGCTTGCCGAGAAGGTTAAGATGACCGGCAGGGAGATAGTGCTGGAGCCTATGCCCGCGCATGAGCGCAGGATCATTCACCTCGCCCTTCAGGACGATGAGGAAGTGAGAACATATTCGAGAGGTGAAGGGGATAACAGATGCGTCGTCATAACAACACGTGAGGGCTATGAACGCGAACATGGCATCTGACACCATAGCAGCGATATCCACGCCGCCCGGCGAGGGCGGCATAAGCATCGTTAGGCTCAGCGGGCCTGAGGCGATCCGGATAGCCCATTCCGTCTTCAGGCCCGCTCGTCCCGATAAAAAACCCACCCACGTCAGATCACATACCATCACATACGGCCATATAGTCGATCCCCAGTCGAATCAGATAATCGATGAGGTCCTCCTCTCCGTCATGCGCGCCCCGTATACCTATACAAGGGAGGATATCGTCGAGATAAACTGCCATGGCGGAGCGATCGTGACGGCGAAAATACTCGATCTCCTGCTGCACCAGGGAGCAAGGCTCGCCGAACCGGGTGAGTTCACCAAACGGGCCTTCCTCAACGGAAGGATAGACCTCAGCCAGGCCGAAGCAGTTATAGATCTGATAAGGGCGAAGACGGATCTCAGCCTCAAGACGGCCACGAACATGCTCCTCGGCGGGCTTTCCGAGAAGATCCGAAAGCTGAGAAGCTCCATCGCTCAGATCCTGGCCGAGGTCGAGGCGTCGATAGATTTCCCCGATGAGGAGCTGGATTTCATGCCACCCGATGAGATGATAGAGAGGCTGAAGGCGATCGCCGAGGAGATAAAGAAGCTCATCGAGACGGCAAAAGAAGGGAGGATACTGCGTGAGGGAGTTCGAGCCGTTATAGCAGGCAAGCCTAACGTCGGAAAATCCAGTCTCCTCAACAGGCTCCTCAGCGAAGAGAGAGCCATCGTGACGGATATACCGGGGACCACTCGCGACTCCATCGAGGAATACATAAACATAGGCGGCATACCGGTGAAGATCATAGATACTGCAGGCATAAGATTAACCGACGATCCCGTTGAACTGGAAGGGGTCAAGCGAAGCAGGAGGATGATAGAGATGGCCGATCTGGTACTGGCTATGTTCGATTCCTCGCAGAAGCTGACGGAGGAGGATCTCGAGCTTATCAGGCTTATCTCGGACAAACCCGCCTTGATCGTCATGAACAAGATAGATCTGCCCTCCCAGATCTCATCGGAGGATCTGGCGAAACTCTCGAACAGACGGATCGTGAGGATATCCGCTCTCAAGGAGATAGGTGTGGACGAGCTGAAGGCGGAGATCGTCAAGCTTATAACAGGCGGTAAGGTCATCTCATCCGATTCCTCTGTGACGATAAACCTCAGGCACAAAGATGCCCTGAGGAGGGCGCTTGAGAGCCTCTCATATGCTATGGACTCCATCGATAGGGGGGAGCCGCCGGAACTCGTCGCAGTTGACCTCCACGGCGCTTTGAACTGCCTTGGCGAGATAGTGGGAGCGGTCACAAATGAGGAGATATTGGACAGGATTTTCTCCCAGTTTTGCATAGGAAAATAGCCTCCGGACCCTATATCCCATGATGAACTCTCAATCTTTGGAGGTGTGAGGTGCCATATATGATCGTCCTTTTGATCGGGCTTTCCATAAGTTTCGCATCGCCACAGGGGAAAAGCTACGATGCGAAGCTATGGAGAGGTGGATGGGGAAATAGCCCGAATCCCGAACCCGTCCTCCACCTGGACGGGTTCAAGGTGATCCGGATGTCCGAACGGAAAAGGGAGGGACCGAGCATGAGTGATGAGGAGTTTTTCAAATCGCTCGACCTAGATATGCCTCAGCTCAAAGCGGTCAAGGAGGCCGTCCTGAAGGGGGATTACGCCTCGGCCAGGAGAGCACTCGCCGAGCACATCCGGAGACGCGAATGGCCGAGATGGTTCTTCGACTGGCGTGATCATCCCTTCCTCGATGTGAAAGTGCCGCCGCCCGAAGCGGACAAAAACCCCGGGGGATGGGATTATTATCATCTGTTCCTCACGATCGACTGGCAGGGGTGGAAACACTTTAAGCTCAAAAAGGAGGATTTCTCCCCTACCAGAAATCCGATCGGATGGGAGTGGATCCGATATATCATGTTCAGTGCCACGGGATGGGGTTTGAAGGCGAACCCCGAGACCACCCTTTACCTCGATGGCATCAGGCTGGTGGGGAAGGAGGGAACGGTCACGGTCTGCGACTTCGAGTCCGAATCTCCACCCTTCGAGGGGATTGAACGCACCGATGAGCTTTCAAAAGAGGGTAAATTTTTAGGCAGATGGGCCGATCATCCCATCAATCCACGCATCAGATGCTGGAGGATACCGCATGATTGGAGCAAGTTCGACTATCTGGAGCTTTGGATCTATTCCGAAAAGGCAACCGGCGCTCGGATCGTCCTCGTCCTCGATTCGGATCTCCCCAAACCTCCCCGCGATGCCGAGGATTATGTGCATAAGAGGTTTACATGGACCTACGGAAACAGGCCGTGGACGGTACAGTTCAAGGATCGGATCGATTGGGCAGCCAATCCCACCGAAGGTGAGGCCAGGACACATCTGTGGAACGAGGCCCTTAACCGGCATTTCCACTTCCAGAAGCTCGCTCAGGCCTACTGGGAGACGGGATATGAGCGGTATGCAGAGGCATTGGCCGAACAGTGGATGGATTGGATCAGGAGCAACCCTCCGCCGCTCATCACATCGGGCAATCAGGCTCCGGGAGGTTGCTATGCTTGGCAGACCCTGACGACCGGGATAAGGCTTGAAAGGACATGGCCCGATGCCTTCTATCGCTGTCTCGGTTCACCGGCGTTCACCGACGAGGTGATCGTCACGATCATGAAATCGGTTGCCGATCAGGCGCGACATCTGGTTAAGTGGCCTACAGGTCGAAACTGGCTCACGGAGGAGTCCATGGGGCTTTTCACCGCCGGGATGCTTTTCCCCGAGTTTAAGGAGGCCGAGAAGTGGCGACACACGGCCATCGAAAGGCTGTATGGACAACTGGATGAGGAGGTTTATCCTGACGGGATGGAGGATGAACTGGCGGCTGGATATAACAACTGGGTCGTCAGCAACATGTGCAACCTTATCGAAAGGGCGAAGATGAACGGGTTTGAGGATGAGATACCGATCGATTTCAAGGATAAGCTCGAGAAGATGTTCAACTACCTGCTTTACGCTATGATGCCTAACGGGGCGATACCCGGACTGAACGACTCCGGTAACTCCGACGTGAGAGAGCTGCTGATGCGGGGTTACAGGCTTTTCCCCCATCGCGAGGACTTCCTCTTCGGCGCCACGCTGGGTGAGAAGGGCCAAAAACCCAGATATACGTCCTATGCTTTCCCCTACACAGGTCATTACGTGATGCGATCAGGCTGGAAGAGTGACGCCGTTTACCTCCTCTTCGACTCCGGCCCCTTCGGCAGTGGACATCAGCATGAGGATAAGCTTCATTTCGTTCTCTGGGCTTATGGAGATCAGCTTGTGCTTGATCCGGGAAATTACTCATACGATCGAAGCAGATGGCGTCGATACATCATCACCTCCCCCGGCCATAACACCATCATGGTCGATGGGGAAGGGCAGAACAGGCGAAGGAGACGGGAGACCTGGGTTTGGCCGAGGCCATGGGATAAACCGAAACCTCCGAATGACGATACCCGCTGGGTCAGCAAGCCGCTCTTCGATTTCGTCCGTGGCAGATATAAAAGCGGTTATGGGGATCGAAACGAGATCAACGTCATCCACACCCGTCGCATCCTCTTTGTGAAACCCGATTACTTCGTCATCCAAGATACCCTCGTTCCGGCCGACAGAAGGGAACATACCTATGAATCCCTTTTCCACCTCGACTGCGAGGAGGCAAGCCTCGATGAGGGGACGTTGAAGGTGGAGACGAGGAGGGATAAGGGAAGCAATCTCGTTATAATCCCGCTCCTGGATGGCGATTTGAAGGCGAGGATCGTAAAAGGGCAGAAGAACCCCGTTCAGGGATGGGCCAATCATCCATGGCGCCCCATACCGACGGCGATATACACCAAACGAGGTGACGGCGTTATCCGGTTCCTCTACCTGCTCTATCCGCTTCGGCAGGGGAAAAAGGACCCCATCCTCTCCGTCGATCCCTTGGCGTTACGGCCTTCAGACGCCAACGCGATCGGCACAGTAATCAGGTTCTCCGACGGATATACCGATTATGTCCTGTTCAACGATTCGCCGGGAAAGGAGGTTGAATTCGCCGGATTCATCACCAAATCCGAGGCGATGTGTGTGCGCGAGGATGAAAAGGGGAGGATAAAGGCCAAATTCGAGGCGCCTTAAGCTTAAACCTTCAACGCCCCTTCGGCGTATCCTCATGAAAAAGCTCTGGATAACAGGGCATATTGCGTCCCTACCGGGGCAAGAGGGAGGTTAAAAATGGGTTTATTAAAGGATCTCTTCGGCAATTATGTGGGTGAGGTAGATTCCTCAGGGAACGTGCGAGACCTCTACGGCAATCACATCGGCAGAGTTGATCTTTCAGGAACTGTTTTCGATTTTTACGGTAATCGTATAGGGGAGGTGGACTCCTCCGGCGTAGTTTATGATTTCTACGGCAATCGAGTGGGAGAGGTGGATTCCTCCGGCATAATCAGTGATTTTTGGGGAAACTGCGTGGGCTACGCTGAGCCTCCTGATGTAACAGCCGGTGGAGCGGCCTTTCTCCTGTTGATCCGGTCATAGCGATCCGGCACGATCAGGAGTGGCATAAACCTAGAATAGCTTTTACAGCTTATCCACCTTACTTTAGCCCGTATACTTGACAGGGCACTGACGATCGATTATAATCGGATATCGACAAACCAAGACCCGCTAATAAGCGTTAAAACGTTCAACGTGTTTTCCTATCCCGCTTCATAGGGGATTGCGATAGTATCGGTATATCCTGTTAGACATGAGGGGAAACAAGGAGAAAGAAACTAGAAACAAGGGAATGAGAACCTTGTTCTTTGCTCCTAGTTCCTCGTTCCTTTTCGCTCTGAGAGGATCAAACTGTAGGGCTAGGCATTGAATGCCTAGCCCCCTACAAACTTACGATCCTCTTTCCTGTTACCGATGAATTTCCTATGCACCCAATATACGAGCGTCTTTGACTCCACCCTAAGGATGTGATATAATAACTCCGCTCATGTTGTTGTTAAGTGTAGCGAGGACCTGGGGTTAATGTCTGCCATGGCCGAGAAGGATATCATATAGAAGGCATCTTGGATGGCGGCGAAGTTAAATGTGGATGCTGGTCGGTGGCGACGCTACACTATAAGTGAATAGCTTCGTTGATAACAGCGGGGGAGTAAGTGTTGGATCTCGACGGATTGAGATTTTCAATCTACAGGTTCTCCCTCGAGGCGGAGGATCGGTTTCATATCCCGGGTTACCCCGGATTTATCCTTAGGGGAGCCTTCGGGGCGAAGCTGAAAAGGATATGTTGTGTCTCCAGAGGTAGAGAGTGTTCCGATTGTGTCCTTCATACCGGCTGTCCATATGCCTATCTCTTTGAGACGGTCAGGTTTGAAGGAGCCCCGAAGTTTCGGACGATCCGGGATATCCCCCGCCCTTTCGTGATTTCGCCCCTCCCATCCGATGATCCGGCATCCCTGAAATTCGACTTCACCCTTATAGGGGATGCGGTGGAGGCCTTCCCGTATGTGTTGTCGGCGTTCATCGAACTGGAGAAAAGCGGTATAGGACCTAAAAGGGATAGGTTCTCGCTTCTTTCCGTCGACTCGATCACCCCTCAGGGCAGCGTTAACATCTACCGGAAGCAAGAGGTAAACTCACCGTTCAAGCATTACCTCTTCACCCATCTCGATCTGCTTCGACGAGCGGAAGAGATAAACGACAATAAGGTGAAAATCAACCTCCTCTCGCCACTCAGAACTAAATTCAGAGGACAACTCGTGAGCGATCTGATGTTTCACCATCTTGTCAGAGCGATCCTGAGAAGGCTTTCCTTGATATGCGCCTACCACTGCGGATTCAAGCTTAACCTGGATTTCACCGCCACCTTCTCTATGGCCGAAAAGGTGAAAAGGAGATCATCAAAGCTCAGATGGATCGATATGGAACGATTTTCCACGAGACAGAAAAGAAGGCTGAAGATAGGCGGGGTGATGGGATATGCGGGATTCGAAGGCGAAATAGCTCCCTTCAGGATCATCCTGGCAGCTGGGGAGAAACTCCACGCGGGTAAAGGATGCGTGATGGGGCTTGGGAAAATGGAGGTGATGGATGATATGGAGGGATCGCCTGACAGGGATGGAGGTGGAACTGAGCGAGGAGAGGATCAGACGGACGAGGTCGTATCTGGCCGAAAAACTGGCGGGTAGGCTGCAAAGACACAATAGCCCGAAGCTGGCAGCCGATGAAGCAGCTCGTTTCTGGAGGGATTATTATGGTATCATCTTCCCGATCCGCTTCGGATTAGGATTCGATGAGGAAGGGCTTATAGATGGGGTCAGGTTGGATCTGACCGGCTCGGGGTGGTTTAGAGGGAAATTCCTGGACGGAACGAAGCTTCCTCCGTTGCTTCCTCCACGAAATCCATCCCACCGATCGGAACTGGTATCGGATAGATCTCTGAAGGAAGCTATAATCGTCAATCTGAGCCTCAGAGCATCAGGGAGTTCTCCGGAGAGAATCAACCTCGCCAGGCTCGCTGCCCTCACATCAGAGCTGGCCGACGTCGAACCCCTATCCTCCCTCCTTCGATCCCGCTTCCCATCGTTAGATGAACACTCCAAGCTGAATGTAAACGATCGAACGGCTGTCCATCTGATCGTATGTGCCGCACAGAGGATTAAATCCTACATCTTTGAAACCTCAGGTCTCAACGAGATAAGGGGCGCATCGACGCTGCTGGATGAGCTAACGGAGGAGTTCGCCGAGGAGATAGGAGATCGAATGGGGCCCGAACTCGTCCTGCGCCAGGCCGCATCTACCGTCGAGTTCCTGATCCACGACCCGGGGGATTGGGCTGAACGGTATAAGCGGCTGATGTACGAAAGACTGGGGACGGGAATCTTCGCCGTCGGATCGGCACGAATCGAACTGAGGGATTTAGTCGAACGATTCAACGACTCGATAGGAAAAGCCTACCTCTCCCTGAATCGGGACCGCCTGCAATCCCAGATCCCTCTCGTCCAGACGCTGCCCTTCGAGGAGAGATGCGAGCTCTGTCGAAAGCGTCCGGCGGAGGGATGGTATAAACGGGAAGGGGAGTTCCACCCCGTATGTGGTATCTGTATGACGAAACTCGAAAGGGGTAGAGAGGAGAGGAAGGAAAAGCTGGGATATCTCCTTGAATGGCTCGACATGCAGGATGATCCGAGCCCGCTCGGAATCAAACGCCGAAAGGAGTATACCCCCACAACCTTACAGGATATGATCCCCCAAGGGAAGGTCAGAAGAAGCCTGATAGGCGTCATTTATGGCGACGGCAACAACTTCGGGGCAATTCTCCAGCGCCACTCCTCCATATCCGATGCCATACAATGGTCAAACAGAGTTGATAGGACGATCAAGGCGGCCATCACCCTTGCCGTCGCTCGATCGTGCCAGGAAGGAGCGATGAGCCTGAAAGAGGGATGGCGCCCCGGATCTCCGCCTCCCCTGGAGAGATTTCCCTTCCAGATACTTGCCCTCGGCGGAGACGATCTGAGCTTGATATGCTGGGGGAGAATTGCACCGAGGTTCTGCGAGAGGTTCGTCGCACTGACCGATATGGAGCTTTCGCCCGGAGCCGCCTTCTCGCTCGGAGGACTCATATGTGACGACAAAACCCCCATACAGATCGCCGTCGAGTTCGCCGAATCAGGTCTCATGAAATGGGCTAAGAGGGCGTGGCACGCGGAGCCGGAAGGGGGCGGGACGATCGCCCTGATGCTGGCGGATTCCCCCGAAAAAGTGCCCTCAGACCTCAAATCACATCTGGAAAGGATGTTCGTCAGAAAGGAAACGGCATGGGAGATGTATATGACGCTCAGGCCGTTCAGAGCCGATGAGCTCAGATTCCTGCTGGAGAAATCCCGCCACATGAGCGCTTCCCACAGAGGGAGATTGTATAGGATGACGCAGACATTCCTGGAAGCCAGTCCTTTGGCAGCTATGCTGTATTATGCCTATCAGATGGGAAGAGGAGGGAAAGAGTTCTTCGAGGATCTGGAGTCGGCCGAAAAGACAGGATCATGGCAGGGAATCTTCGGATTCAAGTTCCTTCCCGCACACAGGCTCAACCGCCGACCCTTTGGGGAGAGAGATCAAAAGGACGGGATTTTCTGCCCTTTATGGGATCTGGTTGAGATAATGAAGATGCTTGAGTAACAAGACGTCGTTCTCACTTGGTCTCCCCCATAAAGGGGAAGGGCTAGGATAAGGATGGATATAAGAGGTGTCATGATGAAAAAGCGGTTCACTTTGATCCTGGAGGGGATACCTCTCTCGCCGCTTCATATCTCAGGTCCTGGTGAGAGCCTACCTCTGATCGATAGATGCATTCAGGTCGATCATCGGGGCATACCCCTCATACCCGCCTCCAGCCTGAGGGGCAGGATAAGGGCACACCTTGAGCGTCTGGCCAGATCTTTCGGCCATCCGATCTGCACGCCTCCCAGGCCTGATCTGACCTGTCCGCACAATCCCCATGTGCCTCCCCCCTGCTTAGCATGTAGGATTTTCGGCAGCAACTGGTTCCGTTCTGAGATCTCCTTCACCGATATGATCCCCATCTCCTACCCGGAGGCTCCACCTCCCCCCTGGTATCGAACGGGGGTAGGGATAAACAGATACACCGGAACCGTCAGGGAGGAAAGGCTCTTCGTCACCCAAGTTCTCCCCGCCAAGGAGATGCTCCTCCGGTGTGAGATCGAGGGGGAACTGGAAGAGGAGGAGCTGGGATGGCTGATAGCCGCGTGCAGAACGGTCAACCATATCGGCGGTGAAAAGGCCAGGGGAATGGGCAGGATAGAGCTGAAGGTCAAATCCCTGCTTATTGCCCATCCTGAAGGCGAGAGGGAGGAGGAATGGGAAAGATTCATCCGGATCGCCCTGGAAAAGGAGGTTGAAGGTGATCGAGCTTGATCTCACACTCACGCCCATCTCACCACTCCTCATCGGAGGCGGCATGGACGTGAGAAACGTCAGACGAAGCCGATCCTACATCCCTGGAAGCGTCCTGCGGGGAAGCCTTGCGATCGAAATGCTTAAGGTTGCCGAGGAACAGGAGGAGCTTAAGGGGTTATTCGACGATCTCTTCCTCGGCGAACATCCCGCCCTTTTCGGCCCGCTCTATCCGACATATCAGCCCGGCGAAGAGATCATCCCGGCGCCGGTAACGGCAGTGACATGCAAGGATTACGGCGTGGACCACCTCTTGGCCGATACGCTGATCTCAAGGATAAAACCCGGCCGAGGATCACAATGGCTCTGCCCTAAGTGCGGTGGAGGTCGGCTGGAGAGATGGAGGGGATTTATATGTCGGGGGGAGAACACGGGATACCTATCGCTCTCAGATGTGCCTAAGAGGATGCACGTCAAGGTAGGACTGAACAGATACACTGAGACCGCCGAGGAGGGGATACTCTACACCCTTGAAACCATCGAACCGACGTTGATCTTCCAGGGGAAACTGATAATCGATGAGAAACTGTGGGAAAAGCTGGAGCAGTTCCTGAGGATAAGGTTCAAGATGGAAAAGGGCGGATACAGGATCAGGATCGGCGGCGGCAGGGCCAGAGGATACGGATCGGCGATCCTATCCTTTAGACCCAGCCCTCCAATCTCGATCGAAGAAAGGCTGAGGAGGTTCCAGGAGAGTATCGGAGATCCGGGGAAGATCTACTTCACCCTCACCGTCATATCCCCTCTGTTGATCCTGGATGAGACAGGGGAGAGCATGAAAAGCCTCCCCGCCGAGATGATCGCCGAATGGGTCAAGCCGATCACGGAGGGAAACATGGTCGAAGTCGAAGAGTTGACCGGATGGTCTGAAGCATGGAGTATGCCGAAACCTATACTTCAGGCGATAGCCGCCGGAAGCGTCTTCACCTTCTCAGCTCCCGCCTCCAGATGGGAGGAGCTCATACCGATATTGAACCGAATTCATGTGGAGGGGATGGGAGAAAGAAGGACTGAAGGGTTGGGAAGGATCTCCGTATGTGACCCATTCCACCTTGAAACCCTCTAAGCATTCGTATCCTTCAGGGTGGGAATATGAAGGCCATAAAATGGGAGGTGATCGACATGTTAAGCGATGACGAACTGGTTATAATGGCCGAAAGATTGGTCTATGAACTGAAGGATAAACTCCGCAAACGGGCTTCAGAAGGCCGATCGCAACTGTCTAAGGCGATAGAGGTCGCAAAGGCCTCAAAATCCTTCCCCGTCTTCGTGAACTGGGTGAGATATCAGATGGCCCGGGAGAGAACCTCCGGTGGAAGCGCGTCGGAGATATGGAGGGTCATCGGCGAGTCGATCTATGCCGCGACGGCCGAGATCGAAAGATCCGATCCCGATCCCCAATCGGCCATCACCTCGCTCGTCAAGTTCCTCGGCTATCTTCGCAGGGCGTTCATCGGGCTCGATTACATGGACAGGATACCGGCGATAGGGGGTGAGAGATGATCTGGGATAGCTTCCAGAACCTGATGAGGATAGAAGGTGTGCTGCGGCTGGAGACGGGTTTGAGGATAGGAGCGGGGGTGCAATCCGCCGAGCCCACCGCCTCAGATCTGCCCGTTATCCAGCTCCCGGACGGAAGACCTTTCATCCCCGGCTCCTCCCTCAGAGGAGCCCTCAGAAGCCACATGGAGAGGATCGTGAGGGCCCTGGAGCCGGTGGAGTCAAGGCCCTATGCCGGCAAAGGCGCATGTAACCCCGTCGATCAGGAGGAGTGGTGTATAAAGGCGAAGCAGATGCAGAAATGGAGGGAAGAGATCAGAGGGGAGAGAAATCCCGATCTGGAGCTGGCAAGGAGGATATGGGACGGATCGTGCAGGATCTGCAGGCTCTTCGGATCGCCCTGGCTCGCCTCCAGGCTGAGGATATCCGATCTGACTCCTATCGGTGAGCCGATGACCCAGGTGAGAGACGGCGTCGCCATAAACAGGGATAAGGAAACGGTCGAGCACAAGTTCGACTTCGAGGTCGTCGTTCCAGGAGCCGGATTCAAATTGGAGATGGTAGCCGAAAACCTGGATGAGACCGAAAGAGGGTTGATCTCGCTCATGCTGAACGAGATGAGAAACGGAAACGTCCAGATAGGCGGCTTTAAGGCGAGAGGGATGGGCTGGATCACACTGGAACAACTCACCATCCGATTTCTCGATTACACCGATAGAACGGCCGCCAGGAGATACCTCCTGGAAGGGGAGATGGAGGAGATCAGCGAGGAGAGGATGAGGGAATGGATCAAAGCGCTTCTCGATGACATGGAGGTGCCCGATGCATAGCAGACTTTACAACGAGATGGAAATCCACCTTCGGCTCACCCCCTCCTCACCCCTGCTTATAAAATCGGGCGAGACGGGAATGAACGACATAGATCCCACCCTGCCCGACATGTCCTTCGTGAGAACCTTCAGGGCCGACCTCGGCTATGAGACGGTCTATATCCCCGGATCATCCCTCAGGGGAGTTCTCAGAAGCCACGCCGAAAAGCTGCTTCGATCCGTCTCGGACGAACTGGCCTGTCAGATAACGGGCAGAAGCTGTCTCAGGGTCAAAGGGCTGAAGGAGAAGAAGCTGGATGGGCCGAAGGCATATCTGGAGTCATGCTATGCATGTCGTCTCTTCGGCAACACCGCTATAGCTTCCAGGGCGAGGGTATCCGATTTCTACCCGATAGGCTCCATCAGGACTGAGGTGAGATACGGAGTCGCCATAGACAGGGTGACGAACGCCGTTGCACATGGCCCCTTCCAGATGGAGGTGATCACCGAGGGAACGTTCGAGGGGCGCATAACCGTCCGCAACTTCACCCTCGGCCAGATCGGCCTCCTGGGAGCAGGGATACTCGATATGGCCGACGGTCTCCTCCCGCTGGGCTTCGGCAAATCCAAGGGATTGGGCGTCATGGAGGTGGAGATACAGAGGGTGACCTTCTCCTCACTCAGAGATCCCAAAGGCTCCCTGAAAGGTGTGGGATTGTTAGCTGATGAGGGGATTAAGAGGCTATACCGGCTGCCGAGCGGTAAGGGACAATCCCTGCCGGTCGGGGAAGAGGCCAAGCGACGAGGGCCGTTTTACCTGCTGGAGGCTACGGGACAACGGGCTGCAGAATGGCTCGATGCCCTCACGCCGGTGTGGATCGAGGAGGTGTCGGAATGAAGGGGTTCCTCCTCAAAGCGGAAGGCGAAACAGCAGAGATCTGTCGGACGCTGATGGAAGAGGGGATGCTGCCTGAAGGGGAATCCTTCTGGTTCGCATGGAACGAAACCGAGATCCTCCTGCCGCGAAGATTGAATGAAACGGACGAGATCGAGGGGAAATGGGATCTGATCAGGATCTTCTCGGAGGATATCGAGCTGAGGGCCTTCAGGCGAAACGGGGAGATCACAAACCTGATCCTGATCGAAGGCGAAGACGAGGATGATATCCTCCTTGAGGGGACGAAGATCCTTGAAGTCTGCCCGAACATCGTGAGTGGAAACAGAATATTCTGGGGCGAAAGGATGAGGTTCGGGGATAGGGAGGCCAGGGGCGTTGTGACCTTTCCCAGGATCCTGGATTACGACGTCAGGGCTCCGCTGGAGATGGCCCTGACCGCCAGGGTCTGGAGCTATCTGGACGAATTGATGCGGCTTAGACACGTCAGATACAGGTCAATACAGCCGGCCGAACTCGGCTCGATCCCCGTCAAATCGATAGGGAGGTGAGAGTATGAGGGAGTCGGAAAAGCCCTTCGACTTCGTCATGATAGAGGAGGATCTGATAGATCACGGCCCGGCTAGGGATAAAGCCGCCGGACATCACGTGATCAAGGAAGATAGGATCTCCGGCTATATCAGAGCCGAGATGGTCACGCTTACGCCCGTCCAGGTGGCCTGTGGATTGATGAAGCCGGTTAGGGTGAAAAAGAGAGGCGAGTGGACCGAAGAGGTAGCGCTGGATCACTACAGGGTGAGGGATGGAGCTGTCATACCCGGCTCATCGGTGAAGGGCGCTGTGAGAGCTGTAGCGGAGGCCATATCCCCATCCTGCCTTGCCGTTCAGGAGAGACGAACACGACCGAACGCCCCAAAAAGGCTGCGCCAGTGCTCGATAAAAGGAAACGGGATCTGCCCGGCATGCAGGATCTTTGGAACGATGGGATACCAGGGACAGGCGCGCTTCCACGACATCGTCATACCCCCGAAATCCCTCATCATGGCGAGGGTTCCCATCCTATGGAAACCCGGCGGAAAAGATGAAAGGAAACTGGCATCGCTTTATATCGAAGAGGATGGATTCATCAGGGGACGCAAGTTCTATTATCACGCGAGATATGCCGAAAGAGATGACGCGAGGGTGGCGGTCAAAAAGGGCGTTACGGCCGAGATGAAGGTGAGCTTCCAGAACCTCTCCGAGTCAGAGTTCGGCCTACTTATAGCGGCCATGGGATGTCATCCTCTGAAACGTTTCCCCATAAAGATCGGGGCGGGGAAACCGGTGGGATTGGGCTCCGTCGAGATAAAACCCATCGAAATAGGGTTGCTACAAAGGGATCAGATCGCAAGGACAGGAAGAATGGGAGGGATGAAGAGGACGTCGGACGACGAGATGTGGAACCTGATCTCCAGGTGTGTCTTCGCCGCCGAAAGGGATGGAACGATATTGCCGGACCCTTTGGAGGATGTGGTCGGGATATATGACAGGGTAGGATTGGAGAATCAAGCGCCATCAGGACCATATTGAAGGTTAAGCCTACAAAAAGCGGCATGTGGGGTGAAACGTGAAAACGGATTGGAATCAGATCATGAGAGAGGCCGAAAAGGTGGCCAATCAACTGGTGAGGAGGGATGTGGATCTCTCCGAAGCTGAAAAGATGCTGGATATATACGTCCAGAGCGACTACAATGAGGAAATGATCAGGAGGTATCTCGATACAATGGCCAAAAACCCACCTCCCAGAAGCAAACAGAGCCAGAGGTACTTCAGGGGAATGAGGGATATATGGAACATGTGGAAACCCGAGCTTGGAGGAAAAGAGAAAGCGATGGCATGGGGATGGGGGGTGAGGATAGCCAAGGCCCGGACGAAATAATTGTGAGGTGAGGAGATGAAGGCTACTTTGATACTCTCCGTCGGAACGTCGGCGGAACCGCTGATCAAAGCGGTCGAAGAGGCAGGCGAGGAGGTGGAGGAGGTCTTCCTCGTCTACGGCAGACCCTTTGAGGGCCAAACCCCATCTCCCTTCGATGTGGCCTACGAGCTGAAGCGCCATTCACAGGAGAGGGGATTAAACGTCAGAACCTTCGAGGTCCCCGATCCGGAGGATTTCAACCTCTGCCTGAAGATCTCGAAGGAGGCACTTGATGCGGCTAAGGAGAGCGAGATGATCGTGGTCAACTACACAGGGGGAACGAAATCGCTCTCGGCCGCCCTAGCACACGCGGCCCTGTCAACCGAGATAGCGGGCGAGCTGATCTTCGAATACGTCGGCGGCAAAAGGGATCGAAATGGAAGGGTTATCGGCAAGGAGATGAAGATCAAAAGGATAAGCAACACGCTCACCGTGGAGATATCTCACAGGATAGTAAACCTGCTCAGTGAAGCCAACTACGCCGCCGCCTTTTACCTGTCCGAGAGACTCCCTGAGACGGGATGGGCCGGATTTCTCAAAAGAGCGACTGAGGCGCTGTGGCTGTGGGATAACTTCGACTACGAGCCCGCGACGGCCATCATCCGCGATGAGCTGCAACAAAACGCGCAGGTCTTCCTCGATCACGACCTTCTCTCCCCTATAGCTGAGACTATCGTAAGGCTCGCCCGCACCTCAAGGCCGCTTAGGAAAAGCGTTCCTATGCTGAAGAAGCTTTCGGCCAAGGACAGAAACCAGACCGATCTCCCCGAAACCGAGGCGATGTCCCTCATCTGCGCCGACACGCTCGAAAACGCCCAACGCAGGATGAGACAGGGCCGTGCCACAGACGCCGTCCTGAGGGCCTATAGGGCCGTGGAGGTGGCGGTGCAGGGAAAACTTATGAGCATGGGGATCAATCCGTGGCTGCCGAATTGGGACGCTATCGATACGGAGGCTTTGAAGCGATTTCAGGAAAGAATGGGATATCTGCCCAACGATATCGCCCTTTCGGCGGGGATCTGTCTGATCGAATCGATCTCCGGCCAGACGCTGGATGAAAGGAAAAACGATATGTTGAAGGATCTCCTGCGATCCAGGAACATGAGCTACCTGGAACACGGATATACCCGCCTCGACGGAGAGACGGCCGAAAGGCTGATCTCATACGCCCAGACCTTGGCCGAGACCGTCCTGGATGTGGATCTGAAGGAGCTCAGGGAGAAGGTAAGACATCTCCGTTGATCGGACGGTGTAACCATGCCTACCTTCGTCGTGTTCGCATACGATATACCCGACGATAACCGCAGAAATAGGGTCGCCAAGATCCTGGAGGGATACGGGTTCAGGGCTCAGAAAAGCCTCTTCGAATGTTTCTTAAGCGAGGAGAGGATCAGAGAGGCAGTCGAGGATCTGATGAAGGTGATCGATCCGAAGGAGGATAACCTGAGGCTATATCGGCTCTGCAGGTCATGTCAAAGCAAAAGGGAATCATACGGCGTGGCGCAGAGGATAGATGAGCCAAAGAGGTTCATCGTCTGAAGGGGGTGATCCGAATCTCGACACTATGGGATCAACTGACGGATATATCCACCCTCAGAGAGGCGTGGATGAAGGTGAGCCAGAACAGAGGCGCTCCAGGGATGGACGGGGTGAGCGTCGAGGATTTCGAGCGGAACGCCGAGGAGAACCTTGCCCAAATCCAACGTGAGCTGATCTCACGAACCTACTCCCATTCTCCCGTCAGGAAGTTCAAGCTCAGCTCGGTGGACGGATCGGAACGTGAGATCGCCATACCGACGATCAAGGACAGGATCGTGCAGGTCGCCCTGCATAAGGTGCTCTCTCCCGTCTTTGAGCCCACCTTTCTGGAGTGCAGCTTCGCATACCGACCTCATAAGGGCGCCCTCAAAGCCGTGCGTATCGTCCAGGAGCTCATCCAGGCCGGGTATCACTGGGTGCTGAGGACCGATATAGACGACTTCTTCGATACCATAGACCATAAGATACTGATGCAGATGGTTAACGAGAGGGTGAACGAGCCGGAGATATCGAACCTGATCGAGACGATGCTGAAAGTGGAGGTTTTCGATAACATGAGCTTTCGCGAGTGTGAGATAGGGGTCTTACAGGGAAGCGGCCTGTCGCCGCTGCTGGCGAATATCTATCTCACGCCGTTCGATAGATACATCACACAACGTGGATACGAGATGGTCCGATACGCCGACGATATAGCCCTCTTCGGCCGAGATGAGGATGAGGTGAGACGAGCTCTTGAGGATATAGAGGAGATGCTGGAAGGACTCAAGTTGACCCTGAACGAGGATAAGACGCATATCTACAACGTAGAGGAGGAAGGGTTCGTCTTTCTGGGATACCAGTTCGATTCAACCGGCAGGCGTGCCAGTCAAAAAGCCTCTGAGATACTTAAACTGAAGCTCCAGTCCCTCCACGAGGAGATCAAGGCGATGCCGCCGATGAGACAGCTCCAGCAGATTCTGGTCTCCATCCGCGGATGGCGTAACTACTACGGCCTAACCCCGTGGTTCGATCCGATCAGCCTCCCCATGCTTGCCGCCCTGCTGACATCGGCGGTCGAAACGGGAGATAGACGCCCCATCTCAGATCTCGCCAAAGCAAGGCTCAACATGCGGGATCAATCGCCGCAGATGAACCTCTATCTGGCGGAGCTCTGGATCCGGGCCGATAGAAGGGAGATGGCCCTCATCGAACTGGTATCCCCTCTGCATGATGAGGAGACCGAAGGGAAAGCCGTGGAGCTCCTAAGGAAACTACTCTCAGAGGAGAAGGCGGGGATTACCGAGGAGATGCTGAGTAGGATCAGGGAAACCCTCATCGGCTGGCAGGATGATATGATGCCCTCAAAGCTAGAAGAGCTCTCCTTCGATCTGGCGGAGATGGGATTTTACAGGCTGGCCAGAGAGATGAACCGGCTGGGCGAAGGGATAAAAGGTGAAACGCAGCCCGCTATCGAAACAGCGCTCCCCGAAAGCTCAAAACTGACCGCATCAGCCCAGGTTAAGGTGGAGCCATCGGAAGAGGATCTGGAGATGATGCTGGAGATCTTCTCCGGAAGGGAAGGTGTCTTCGCCGTCGAGGGGATAGATTCGATGGGGGTGAGGGTTTTCAGGAGGATCGATAGGCAGATCCGGACATCAGATCTCAAGGAACATATCCGGGGAGGAAAAACGGTCGGGGTGTATCTGCTGAGGTTGAACAACACCGTCTCTTTTGCAGCCGTGGATGTGGATATAGGTAGGAAATACCTGTTCAGAGCGGATGATCAGGAAAAGGAAGAGCTACTGCAAAGGACTCACCAGGATGCCCTCAGGATAGCCGCCGCGGCCGAAAAGCTGGGCGTCAAATGCTATATCGAGGATAGCGGTTACAAGGGCAGACATTGCTGGTTCTTCTTCCTGGAGCCGGTCAAGGGCGAGATCGCTAAGGAGTTCCTGCAGAGGATAACCGAACAGGCAGGGAAACCCTCTCCTTCCATAGGATGGGAGCTTTTCCCGCAGCAGACCAGGGTTAAGGAGAACCAGTTCGGCCAGCTCATAAAACTCCCACTTGGGATCCACTCCAAATCGGGCAGGAGATGCCTTTTCCTCGACGAGGCTGGGCTGCCATATGAGGATCAGATGGAGCTGCTCAAAAACATCGAGCCCATACCGCTGGAGAAGGTCAACCGGATACTCAACGTTGGAACAACGGTTGAGCCGTTCGGCGGAGATGAGTCGTGGATCGCCGAGATGTTCCCCGATATGCCGCTCACGATCAAGGTGGTATCGGGATGCAACGTGCTGAAGTTCCTCTGTAGGAAGTCCAAGGAGACGAACTGGCTCCAACATCACGAACGGCTCCTCATACTCAGAACGCTGGGACACCTTGGAGAGGAGGGCAAAAAGGCGATCCACGCCGTCATGAGCCACACCCTCAACTACAGCGAGAGGATAACGGACAAATTCATCTCCAGGCTCGAGCCGTATCCGTTGAGCTGTGCCAGGATCAGGGGGAACTACCCTGAGCTGACCGCCAATCTGAGATGTAACTGCAGGTTCAGATTGCCCCCAGGTGGATATCCCAGCCCCATACTCCACGCCCTGAGGGTGGATCAGGTGCCGGCGATGAAGGATAAGATGGAGAGGATCGAGAGGGAAGAGGAGGAGAGATCAGAAAGGAGGGAGCTTAAAGAACAGGCCACCTCGCTGGTGCAGAAGCTCTCAGAGCTTAGAAAACACCTGCGCGGGATACAATCCAGCATCCGTAAATGCGAGGACGAGCTGGAGGAACTTTTCAAAAAACATAACGTGGAGGAGGTGGAGCTGGAGCTGGGCATGTTGAGGATGGTCAGAGATGGGGATAAGGTGAAATGGGTTATAGAGGTGTGATATGGCGGTCGTCTACGTGGTCGAGCAGGGATCGGTCGTCAGAAAGGAGGGTGGAAGGATAGTCGTCGAAAAATCTGGCGAAAAGCTCCTGTCAGTGCCCCTGATACATGTGGATAGGATGTTGATCTTCGGAAACGTCCATCTGACCGCCCCGGCGGTGGCCGCCTTGATGGAGACCGGCGTCGACGTGGCCTTCCTCTCCATGAGGGGAAGGCTGCGCGGGATGCTCAGCTCTCTCAGCTCGAAGAACGTCTTTCTGAGGATGGCCCAGCATGACAGATGGCGCGATCCGGCTTTCAGGATCAGAACCGCAAAGGCGATCCTGAAGGCTAAAATCTTCAACCAGAGACAGCTTCTGCAACGATATGCCAGAAACCATCCGGAGCTCGATCTATCCCAGGCGATGGATGAGGTTGGCAGGGCGTTGAGACAGATCGAGGAGATCGATGAGAGGGGAGAGGCACGATCGGCTATAGGGAGTTTGATGGGTATAGAGGGGAAGGCCAGCGGGGCTTATTTCGGCGGGTTCGGCAGGATGCTCAGGGCCGAGATGGGCTTTGAAACCCGACAGCGCCGTCCTGCCCCAGATCCCATAAACAGCCTGTTGAGCCTGGGATATACGATGCTGACCAACGAGATCGCCTCGCTGCTGGAGGCGCATTCATTCGACCCCCTCTTCGGATTCCTCCATTCCGTCAGATATGGACGAAAGTCGCTCGCCCTGGACCTCGTCGAGGAGTTCCGTCAGCCGGTGGTGGATAGATTCGTGTTGAGAACGATCAACCTGAGGATATTCAAGGAGGAGGACTTCCGGAGACACTCCGATGGGGGGATCTATCTGACAGAGGATGGCCTGAGACGATTTTTCGACCGATATGAGGAATATATCGAAGAGGGGATATCGGTGAAGGGGAGGAAGATGAGCTTCAGAAAGCTCTTCGACGACCAGGTTCTGGAGCTGGAACGGGCGATAATGGATAACGACACCTACAGACCCTTCACGATTCAGCTTTGAGCTTATATTCTTAACCTCTCCCCCCATCCCCTCCCCGAAACGGGGAGGGGGGCTTTATCCTCCGCCGAATCACCTTCTCCTATTAAGAGGGCTCTTCCCCTGAGGGGAAGTAGGGGCGAGGCATTTTTCCCACGATGCCTCGCCCCTACTTGACAACATATTAAAGATCGATTATAATCGAATATCGACAAACCAAGATCCGCTTCATAGGGATTGCGACGGCGGAGGTAATGATGCCTCCGCCTTTAACCCTGTCGGCAGATCCTCCGCTAACCTCCGAAACCCCCGAAAAAGGGGGGTAGGTTAGCGGAAGGGTCGAAAACGGGCATGAGCTCTTACGGCATCTGGGTTTTCGCTCTTTGACAATCGAATATTCCCTCCTCAAAAAAGGGGGTTTTCCGGTTGCTCTGGAGGAGGTTAGCGGAAACGGCCCTTTCAGCCCAGTATTCATAAGGGCTGGAGAGGGGGGCGTGACAAACCAAGACCCGCTTCATAGGGGATTGCGACAGAGATATAACCTCTGGGATGGTTCATAAACAGGAAACGTGACAAACCAAGACCCGCTTCATAGGGGATTGCGACCACTTTCGATATTCCTTAAGCTTCTCAGCTAACTCTGTGACAAACCAAGACCCGCTTCATAGGGGATTGCGACTTTGCAGCTGTTCATCGTAAAGTTTTGCTCCGAAGAGTGACAAACCAAGACCCGCTTCATAGGGGATTGCGACGGACCCGGCTCTTTGCAAGGGCTTTGAAGCCCTTACGTGACAAACCAAGACCCGCTTCATAGGGGATTGCGATAATCTAATGGAAGGGGGAAAATCAACTTGAGGTTTTCGTGACAAACCAAGACCCGCTTCATAGGGGATTGCGACACTGGGGAAACACTTCTATCCAGACCGTTTGAATCGTGACAAACCAAGACCCGCTTCATAGGGGATTGCGACAGGTCCTTATAGAGCCGGAACCACTTCCCCGGTTCCGGGTGACAAACCAAGACCCGCTTCATAGGGGATTGCGACACGGCCTAGCTCATCAGGCCCTGGGCGGCCACCCCCAGGTGACAAACCAAGACCCGCTTCATAGGGGATTGCGACTTGGGGAAACCAACCTCCTTACGGTTTCACGGTGATTGTGACAAACCAAGACCCGCTTCATAGGGGATTGCGACAATGAGGGTTTTGGCTTCCATCCTCACACCTCCTCGTGACAAACCAAGACCCGCTTCATAGGGGATTGCGACCATCTATTGAAGGCCCTCGCTTTACATACTCCTCCCAGTGACAAACCAAGACCCGCTTCATAGGGGATTGCGACTAACTAAGGATAATCTTCCAACGGTTCCTGAACAAGTAACCAAGTGACAAACCAAGACCCGCTTCATAGGGGATTGCGACTTTCGTCCCGTCTGACGATAAGCCCTCCTGATATGGGCTGTGACAAACCAAGACCCGCTTCATAGGGGATTGCGACATTATACATTTTCATCATCCCCTTTTTATAGATTTAGTGACAAACCAAGACCCGCTTCATAGGGGATTGCGACAGGTCTACTATCTTTTTCCCGGCTTCATCCGCGAGTGTGACAAACCAAGACCCGCTTCATAGGGGATTGCGACACTTCTTTAGAGAGCCTTCTGAGAAGCATTTGGAATGTGACAAACCAAGACCCGCTTCATAGGGGATTGCGACTCTACCGGCGTCTTCACCAAGCGGTGGAATCCTCCGGTGACAAACCAAGACCCGCTTCATAGGGGATTGCGACACCTCCTTATCGCCTAAACCCCGCAAACTTATGCTTGGTGACAAACCAAGACCCGCTTCATAGGGGATTGCGACGTTATCGCGAATAAAGAGTCTCACCCCGTTTATCAACGTGACAAACCAAGACCCGCTTCATAGGGGATTGCGACTAACCGGTCGGGAGGGGGACCAGATCACCGTAGTCAGTGACAAACCAAGACCCGCTTCATAGGGGATTGCGACAGACATTCAGCTGAGTACTGCCTAGCGGGTTTGAAAGTGACAAACCAAGACCCGCTTCATAGGGGATTGCGACCCTCTCTTTCTTCTTTTGTTAACTGGGTGGAGGTTCTGTGACAAACCAAGACCCGCTTCATAGGGGATTGCGACACCTCGTTGTACGGCCTTGGCTTTTCGCCGCCTCGGTGACAAACCAAGACCCGCTTCATAGGGGATTGCGACAACGAGAACGACAAGTTTGTGCGGAGAGAGGTTTCTGGTGACAAACCAAGACCCGCTTCATAGGGGATTGCGACAAGGCGACATCCGCCATATTTCAGGCCCTCCAGGAGGTGACAAACCAAGACCCGCTTCATAGGGGATTGCGACGGTTCTTGCCCGAGCCGGTCCTTGCGGATCCGGCTCTGTGACAAACCAAGACCCGCTTCATAGGGGATTGCGACGAAACACCTCCTTCGAAATCGATTGCCTCCCCTTCGGTGACAAACCAAGACCCGCTTCATAGGGGATTGCGACTTACGGGGCCGTTTTCATCCTCTTTGAGGAGGGTGAGTGACAAACCAAGACCCGCTTCATAGGGGATTGCGACTCTACAGGATCCTTCGGGTTGTCTACGAGCTCCTTCGTGACAAACCAAGACCCGCTTCATAGGGGATTGCGACACGGCGTAGTTGTTGTGGATGCGTCGCGCGTTCCTTAGTGACAAACCAAGACCCGCTTCATAGGGGATTGCGACTTTAGTTTGATCATTGCTCTACCTCCTTATTTCGGTTGTGACAAACCAAGACCCGCTTCATAGGGGATTGCGACCTTCGGGGGAGGACGAGATCCTCATAACGGAGCCCTGTGACAAACCAAGACCCGCTTCATAGGGGATTGCGACACCATCTACATTCAACCTAACAGGATCTTCCGCTAGTGACAAACCAAGACCCGCTTCATAGGGGATTGCGACAAAGATCTCTCCTACCATTAAGGTAGGAGCCATCACGTGACAAACCAAGACCCGCTTCATAGGGGATTGCGACCTGCCTGGCAGGTTTGAAAGTGACAACGAGTACGTTGTGACAAACCAAGACCCGCTTCATAGGGGATTGCGACAACCAGATATCTACTATCTCTTTAACGTCTATTTCGTGACAAACCAAGACCCGCTTCATAGGGGATTGCGACCAAAATCCTCAACTTCGAGAACCGACTCCTCCTGTTGGTGACAAACCAAGACCCGCTTCATAGGGGATTGCGACTAGATGCACCTCTTCCGTACCTGAGTACGAACTCGATGTGACAAACCAAGACCCGCTTCATAGGGGATTGCGACTCTAGAGCCACTTTCGATATTCCTTAAGCTTCTCAGCGTGACAAACCAAGACCCGCTTCATAGGGGATTGCGACGTTGCACAGATCATCTATTGAAGGCCCTCGCTTTACGTGACAAACCAAGACCCGCTTCATAGGGGATTGCGACATTCTGGGTCGGTGCGATCTGGATGCTCCTCTATAGTGACAAACCAAGACCCGCTTCATAGGGGATTGCGACCGACTCGGCATCTGATTTGACGTTGAGCCGGACCGTAGTGACAAACCAAGACCCGCTTCATAGGGGATTGCGACACCTTCAATCTCTACCGTGACCATCATTCTCTCACCTGTGACAAACCAAGACCCGCTTCATAGGGGATTGCGACAACCAGATATCTACTATCTCTTTAACGTCTATTTCGTGACAAACCAAGACCCGCTTCATAGGGGATTGCGACCCTTATAAAATAACCAGATATCTACTATCTCTTTAACGTGACAAACCAAGACCCGCTTCATAGGGGATTGCGACACTGCCTAACGGGTTTGAAAGTGACAACGAGCACGGTGACAAACCAAGACCCGCTTCATAGGGGATTGCGACGAAATAAAGGATATCATCCCCTCCCCCTCTTCTAGGGTGACAAACCAAGACCCGCTTCATAGGGGATTGCGACAACCGGAGCACCTGGCTAGCGCAGTTTCTTAACTGGTGACAAACCAAGACCCGCTTCATAGGGGATTGCGACTCTCAAAACCTCCTTATTTCGGTTCTTTGTTTTTGGGTGACAAACCAAGACCCGCTTCATAGGGGATTGCGACAAGTTATACTCCCAACCCTCAGCCTTCTCGGCTACTTGTGACAAACCAAGACCCGCTTCATAGGGGATTGCGACTGGATTATATCTGTGGTCTCAATCAATCGCCCCTCAGTGACAAACCAAGACCCGCTTCATAGGGGATTGCGACATGATGAACGAAATCGTCCCCTCCTTCCCTTCTTCTGTGACAAACCAAGACCCGCTTCATAGGGGATTGCGACAGTGACAACGAGCACGTTGTTGTTAATCGTTGCCTCGTGACAAACCAAGACCCGCTTCATAGGGGATTGCGACACTGACTGCCTTAAACCCAGCCTTCTGGAGCCTCTGGGTGACAAACCAAGACCCGCTTCATAGGGGATTGCGACGCCCTCGTTTAGTTTGATCATCTCAAAACCTCCTCTGTGACAAACCAAGACCCGCTTCATAGGGGATTGCGACAGCTATTCCACGATATCAGCCCCTTGCCCTCCTCAAGGTGACAAACCAAGACCCGCTTCATAGGGGATTGCGACAAGGAGAAGGTCTACCTTTGGAAGGAAGTTGATCCAGTGACAAACCAAGACCCGCTTCATAGGGGATTGCGACAATTTTCAAAGATCCTCCTGCCATTAAGGCAGGAGCGTGACAAACCAAGACCCGCTTCATAGGGGATTGCGACTGGTAGTAGTACCTCCTCTTTGTTTTTGGGAGCTGGGGGTGACAAACCAAGACCCGCTTCATAGGGGATTGCGACTTACACCAACTGGAGGTGTTATACCTATCTCAACCATGTGACAAACCAAGACCCGCTTCATAGGGGATTGCGACGAGCATCTTCATTTAGAGTACTCGGGTCCTGGCCTAGTGACAAACCAAGACCCGCTTCATAGGGGATTGCGACACCCCACCGTGGGCGAGTAAATCGAAGGATAGCATTGTGACAAACCAAGACCCGCTTCATAGGGGATTGCGACACGGCAACAACATCCATGAGGGTGAAGACCCCCTTATGTGACAAACCAAGACCCGCTTCATAGGGGATTGCGACACCTCAGTGTCGTTGGGGTCAAGGGGGACGTATCCCCGTGACAAACCAAGACCCGCTTCATAGGGGATTGCGACATGTTGCCGTGCAGTTGTACCGTCTCGATGCTCTTGGTGACAAACCAAGACCCGCTTCATAGGGGATTGCGACAACTGCCAGGACCCGGCCGTCACGGGCCACCGTGAAGGTGACAAACCAAGACCCGCTTCATAGGGGATTGCGACCCACATACCCCCCAGGGATATCGCACCCTGGGCAATTGTGACAAACCAAGACCCGCTTCATAGGGGATTGCGACTTGCCTTCAGCAGCTTGTGGGCCCAGGCATCATTTAGTGACAAACCAAGACCCGCTTCATAGGGGATTGCGACCCTGCATGGGTGCACCTAGTTTTTCTGTCCTTTGAGTGACAAACCAAGACCCGCTTCATAGGGGATTGCGACTCTGCAAGACTTGCGCCTCAGATAAGCCTAGATCCTGGGTGACAAACCAAGACCCGCTGATAAACGTTAAAACGTTCAACGTTTGAACGTTCAACGTGTTTTCCTATCCCGCTTCATAGGGGATTGCGACTCATTATCTCAGTTCCTCTCATTCTCTCTCCTCCTCTGTGACAAACCAAGACCCGCTGATAAACGTTAAAACGTTCAACGTTTGAACGTTCAACGTGTTTTCCTATCCCGCTTCATAGGGGATTGCGACCATCCTCAGCCTTGACTAGTTCGCCGTCTCTTTCGATGTGACAAACCAAGACCCGCTTCATAGGGGATTGCGACAGTTACCTGCCGTTAAGTCTCGCGTTTGGCGGGTTGCCGTGACAAACCAAGACCCGCTTCATAGGGGATTGCGACTCTGATTCTGAGGTGTCCTTGCTCCTCCTCGCTTATGTGACAAACCAAGACCCGCTTCATAGGGGATTGCGACCCTCGTCCATTACTGCACCTCCACTAAAAATTCTAAGTGACAAACCAAGACCCGCTTCATAGGGGATTGCGACATGTTTCGCTTTCCACTAGCCACTCTGAATCACTCAGTGACAAACCAAGACCCGCTTCATAGGGGATTGCGACGAAATGACATATCGCTGTAAGGCAACAGTAGCGTTAGGTGACAAACCAAGACCCGCTGATAAACGTTAAAACGTTCAACGTTTGAACGTTCAACGTGTTTTCCTATCCCGCTTCATAGGGGATTGCGACACCACGGCCTCTACGCGCTTGTGGATGGGCTTCCGCGTGACAAACCAAGACCCGCTGATAAACGTTAAAACGTTCAACGTTTGAACGTTCAACGTGTTTTCCTATCCCGCTTCATAGGGGATTGCGGCGGGCATGGTCGAAGAAGAGAGATGTATCCGCTTGACATCGGAGGGGTTTTTAGGATAAACTTAATATCGCTTACAGGGTGCCGAGGTGTTGGAATTGGTAGACAAACCAGATTCAGGATCTGGGGGGCATTTCGCCCGTAGGGGTTCGAGTCCCCTCCTCGGCACCATTTTTTTTCTCCTCCTTTATCCTATATCTCCCCTTTCAGCGTCCGATCCGCTTACCCTCGTCTGCGTCGGAGATATTATGCTATCACGTGGAGTAGGCGATAAGATCGAATCGTTCGGCCCCACGTACCCGTTTGAGAGACTCAGAATCCTTTTGAGCTCAGCCGATATCACATTCGCAAACTTGGAATGTGTCATAAGCTCAAACGGCGATCCCATGCCCGAGAAGGAGATCAGATTTCGAGCCGTGCCTGAAGCGGTTGAGGGGCTGATGGAGGCTGGGATAGATGTCGTATCGCTGGCCAACAATCACTCCTTCGATTACGGTCGAAAGGCGTTGTTCGAAACGATGGATATACTCGCCCATTCAGGTATAGCCTATGTCGGAGCTGGGTTCGATGATCTCTCCGCATCCAGACCGGCGTATCTGTCGGTTAAAGGCTACAAGGTGGCTTTCCTCGCATACTCATGGGATTTCTTCCTGACGGTTAAGGCGGGGGAGGATAAACCCGGGGTAACCGTATTAGCCGAGGAGAAACTCAGGAAAGATCTGCTGATGGCGAGGAGATGGGCCGATCTGATCGTGGTCTCCGCCCATTGGGGATGGGAGTACGTCGATAGACCTACGCAGAGGGATAGGAAACTGGCTCGACTTGCTATCGATCTGGGGGCGGATCTGGTCGTCGGCCATCATCCACATGTCGTTCAAGGGGTCGAGCGATACAGAGGAGGGCTTATCTGCTACAGCCTTGGAAATTTCATCTTCGATCAACGCTCCCCAAGGACCAGGGAGGGGATTATCCTCAGATGTTCCTTCCAAGATCGAAGACTGGAAAGGGCTGAGCTCATCCCTATCGAAATAGATCCCAAGGAACACCGCCCATATCCGGCCATAGGTCTCAGGGCTTTCTCCATTCTCAGCAGGATCAAGAGGCTCTCTGGAAAGATGGGGACAGAGGTTATAATCTGCAGGGATAAAGGTCTAATTCCGATTGAGAAAGGAGATGAGGAAGCTGGAATATCTGAGGGAATTTCGCAGTGCCCAAGTCGTTAAGAGGCTTTCAGAGATCATACATGACCTCTCCTCATCGCTGAGGGAGAGAACCACGTTGATGGAAGTCTGCGGCACACACACGATGACGATCGCCCGGTTTGGGATCAGATCCCTCATGCCGGAGGAGGTCAGGTTGATCTCAGGGCCGGGGTGTCCGGTGTGTGTGACGCCGAACGAATATCTCGACAGGGCCATAGCGTTGAGCAGGCTTCCCGATGTGACGATAACGACGTTCGGCGATATGATGAGGGTTCCGGGATCAAGCTCCTCGCTTGAGCGGGAAAAGGCCTTGGGAGCCGACATCAGGGTGGTTTATTCCACATTGGACGCCTTAAAGGTGGCCAGAGACAACCCGTCGCGCAAGGTCATCTTTCTGGGAGTCGGGTTTGAGACGACGGCGCCGACGATCGCCGCAGCCATAAAGATCGCCTACCAGGAGGGACTGAGCAACTTCTACGTTCTCTGCGCCCATAAGATCATCCCCCCGGCTATGGAGGCGCTCGTCCAAACTGAAGATCTGGAGCTCAGCGGCTTTATCTGTCCCGGCCATGTGAGCACTATCATCGGATCGAATCCCTATAAACCGATCGCCCATAGATACCACATACCGTGCGTGATATCGGGATTTGAGCCGACAGATGTGATGCACTCGGTGGAGATGCTTCTACGGCAGATAGTTGAGGGCAGAGCCGAGGTGGAGATCCAGTATGATAGGGTCGTCAGGCCGGAGGGGAATCCGAAGGCATTGAGGCTTATGGAGGAGGTATTTGAGGTGTGTGATTCCAACTGGCGGGGTATAGGGGTGATCCCTTCGAGTGGACTCAGGATAGGGGGGAAGTTCTCCGAGCTGGACGCCGATCTGGCGTTTGAGGTCGAGGTCGAACCGACTAAGGAACACCCCGGCTGTATCTGTGGCCAGATCCTACGAGGCGTTAAGGAGCCGACGGACTGCCCTCTCTTCGGCAAAGCCTGCACTCCCCGCTCGCCTGTGGGGGCATGTATGGTCTCATCCGAGGGAACCTGCGCGGCATATTACAAATATGGGGTGATCCGATGAAAAGCGTGCTTCTAGGACATGGAAGCGGAGGAAGGCTCACACACGAGCTTATAGGCGATCTGATACTTAAAAAACTCCAAAACCCCATCCTGCAGAGGCTTGAGGATTCAGCCATATTCAGCTTCAACGGCATAAGATTGGCTTTTACCACCGACTCATATGTGGTCAAACCCATCTTCTTCCCCGGCGGAGATATCGGGAAGCTGGCGGTCTGTGGCACGATAAACGACCTCGCCGTAAGCGGTGCCGTGCCGAGATACATCTCCTGCGGTCTGATCCTGGAGGAGGGGTTCAGTATAGGGGATCTGGAAGGGATACTGGATTCGATGGCGAAGGTCGCGGCTGAAGCGGGGGTGGAGGTCGTGACGGGCGATACCAAAGTGGTCGAACGGGGCAAGGCTGACGGGATCTTTATCAACACCTCAGGAGTGGGATTCATCCCGGAAGGGATAAGGCTGGGTATGGAGGAGATCCGGGCCGGAGACCTCATACTTATAAACGGCCCCATAGGCGACCACGGGATAGCCGTGCTCTCCATGAGAGAGGGGATGCAGTTCGAGACGGAAATCATAAGCGACTGTGCCCCCTTGAACGGACTGATCACTCGACTTATCTCAGAGGTGGGAGATGTGATACGGTTCATGCGCGACCCGACCAGAGGAGGACTTGCCACGACGCTGAAGGAGATAGCCGAGGGAACGGGATTGGGCGTGGAGGCGGATGAAACGGCCATACCTATAAATGAGGCCGTCAGAGCCGCCTGTGAGATATTGGGACTGGACCCGATGTTCGTGGCTAACGAGGGGAAGGTGGTTCTGGTGATCGAGCCCGAATCGGCCCCAAAAGCATTGCAGATCATGAGAGAGCATCCGTTGGGAGCTGGAAGCGCCATCATCGGGGAGATAACCGCCGATCACCCCGGACAGGTGCACCTCAAGACAGAGATAGGAAGCAAAAGGATGATCGACATGTTGGTGGGCGAGCAGTTGCCGAGGATATGTTAGACCCTGAAAAAGGGTCAAAAAAGCTTACCCATGAGCCATCAGCATACTGAGGATCGCCGTCAGCGGTGAAGAGACGGCGGACATCGTTTCATCTCAGGTATTTATTCGCCATCCTGAACATCTCGAGGAATCCCGCTCCTGCCCCCAGGATCGTTCCGATCACAGCCCCCAGGGTCTCCTCGCCGAGCTTAACGCCGATGTATCTGCCTATCAGAAACCCTATGACCGTGGAGACGACGAGCACCATCCCTATGGTGCTCATCTCCCCGAAGGCCTTCCACCCCTCCCCCTGATTCTCACCCCGTCTCCTGAAGAACATCGTATCATCTCCTCTGCTCCTTTCACTTGGCCAAAATTATCGTCCCGACCTTGTACTGATCGCCGACTCTGATTTGATAGATGTATATGCCGCTTTCAACCACCTGTCCGTTCACCTTGCCGTCCCATGAGACTCTCCCCTCGCCCGTTTCATCCTTAAGCTCGACGATCAATCTGCCCCTGAGGTCAAAGATCTTCACCGAGAACTCCCCCTCAGCCCCTTCGATGGCCGCTGCCGAGAAGATCACCTTATTGAAGGCCGGATCGGATGAAAGAGGCGTGAACGGGTTGGGATACGGCTCGAGCAGAGCGTGTCTCTCCTGGAACAGCCTCTGCGACCTCAGCCCCACCTCGTCGACAGCCTCGACAGCGAAGACGAAGGATTTAACATGACGTGGTGGGGTGTGGAAATACTTGTATCCCTCCTCATCGCCGATCTGGGATCTTTCAAGGGAGGTTATGATCTGCAGGTCTGATCTGGAGGTTCCAAAGTAGAGGTTATATCTGACCACGTCCTCCGATCGACTGGCGGACCAGTATATCTCGAACCCATCCCTTGACTCCTTTATCTTGAAGTCAGCGGGTGGATATGGCGGGGAGGTATCCTCCTTGACGATCAGCTCGACCTTGTTGGAAGGCTGAGAGCGTATCAGCTCCGTCTTGAACGCTTCGACATGGTATATATGTCTCCCGGGGGGAACGTTAATCTCCTTCCACTCAACCTTCTCGCTTTTCGGGTTCGGCACCTGAGCTATCTTCTCGCCGTCCCGATAGACGTAATATCCGCGGACATCCGGGTCATCGGATCGTCTCCAGGTAAGCAGGACATCGTTCTCACCCCTGAGATCGAGCTGAGCGTTGAAATCGGCGGGCGGCGGCGGAGGGATGTTGGGTTTAACGGCGACGGCGAAGCTGTCGTTGTTATCCCTGCCGTCGGCATTGCCGGGTTTGACGAACTCCCCTATGGGTTTATCCTCGAAATTCAACAATAACACATCAAACACAACCCTCTGCGGAAGCTCATGCGGCGGGGTCTCGACCTTAAATGAGATCTCGGCATATGTGTTGACGTCCGTTATCAGCTCCGGCAGAATCACCCTCAACGAGATATCGTCCGCGATGGCCTTAACGCCTTTGATCTCCTTGCCGTTGAGTTTGACCGATTTTAGGTAATCAGACTTGACGGTGAACCCCGCCGGGATAAAGATCTGAATCGTCTTGATCTCCTCGCCCGGTTCAGCCTGAGATCTGTCTATGATGAGAGCGACCGTCATAACGGCACTTGAGCTGGCGAATACCACCCCCTCATCGTTCCCCTCTACGTTTATCTCACCGGTTGAGCTGACGGCGCCAAGAGAGAGGGACGATATCGCCAGAAAGATCGGAATTGCAAATATCAGCCCTTTCACCCTTCCCCTCCGTTAGAAGATGAAAGTTGATGATATCCTGTGGGAGGTGTTGTCCACCAGGTCCCCGATAACTGTCTGATAGGCGTAATCCAGGGTCAACCTCACACCTCCCAGTTTCAAATTCAATCCTCCTCCCAAGGAGAAGATAGTTCCCCCCTGCAGTTTGCCCCCGCAGTAGGCGTATCCGAACCTGACGGCCAGCATATCGCTCGGCCATGACTCCACACCCAGCCTTATCGTTGTATCGTTGGATCGCTGCGAAAGCTCAAAGTTCCCCTGGCTTCTGGAGAGCAGCTTCCCTATGAACTCCTGCTGCACCCCCGAGGCTATGGAGGAGAACTTATAAGAGATCGAGGCGCGGGCGATGACGGGCACCTGATCCTCACCCGAGGAGGAGACCGAAACGTCGGTCGGGATCACGTTCTGCAGCGAGATGCCGATGAAAAGCCCTTCAGACGGATTGACCGCCACACCGATATCACCCGTGAAAGCGGAGGCGGATGTCTTTGAGAAATAGGGGTTGGCCTTGATAGCCTCGTCCTCGAGATCATAACCCGTCCTCAGAAACTTCACCGCCAGTCCAAGGGCAAGATTGGAGGCGGGTTTAACGGCGTATCCGACCGAGATCATCCTCTCCGAATATACCCCCTTGGCATCTCCCAAGATCGAACCCCATAGTCCAAGGGAGGCGAGCTTCCCAAACGGCAGGGATATCCCGATGAACTCCGCCCGAACCAGATCGGCGAAAATGGAGGAGTGGGTCAGCCCGATCTGGATATCATCGGCGAAGCCCAAGGCGGCGACGTTGTTCGAGGCGGCCGTAAGCCCCCCGTCCACAAGCCCAGGCGCCCCGCCCATGCCCGCGCTTCTGGCATCAAAATCCACATCCTGAAAAGCGCCCTCCGAAGTCGAGACAAACATGAGGGCGAAAACGATAAGGATCAAGGGGAAGATCTTCGACATAACCTCACCTCGTTTCAGATCTGGATTCCGAAAAGCTTAACGGCGTTTTGCGTGGTGATATCGGCGAGTTTTCCGAACGGCATTCTCCTCAGCTCGGCCACCTTCCTGGCGACGAATTTCACATAGGCCGGCTCATTCCGTCTACCCCTCCTGTGTTGTGGTGCGAGCCAAGGGGAATCGGTCTCCACGAGAACCCTATCGATCGGCACCTTGGAGGCGACTTGTCTCAGATCGGCCGAGTTCGGATAGGTCACCGGCCCCGCTATCGATATGTAAAATCCAACGTCCAGACATCTTTTGGCCAATTTCCAATCGCCCGAAAAGCAGTGCATCACCCCCGAGATGTTCACCTTGAACACGTTTATATACCGTTCGAGCGTTATCGCCACATCCTCATGAGCGTCCCTATCGTGGATCACCACCGGCAGCCCCAGCTCTCCCGCGAGCTCCAGCTGTCTTTCAAAGGCATATCTCTGTTTTTCCCTCGGCGAGAGGTTCCTGTAGTAGTCGAGCCCTATCTCACCGATCGCCACCACCTTCTCCCTTCGAGCCAATTTCCTGAGCTCGTCGATCGTCCTCTCGTTGAATTCTTTGGCGTCATGGGGATGAACGCCGACCGTGGCGTAGATCTGTTCGAATCGGGAGGCCAGCTCCACGGCAAGACGGCTTGTTTGGAGGTTGAATCCGACCGCTATCATCCTCACCACATTGGCCTCCCTTGCCCGTTTGAGCACCTCATGGAGATCGTCTCTATAATCATCGAGTTGTAGATGGCAGTGTGTATCCACGAGGGCGCCGCTCATAGATCACCTCACCCTGGTGCCTGTGGGCACCTCTCTATCGACGGTGGCCACCGCACATCCCCTCTTGCCTACGGCTGCTAGGATCATCCCCTGCGATTCGATCCCACGGATGGTGGCCGGCTTCAGGTTCGCCACCATGATGATCTTCATCCCTATGAGCTCCTGGGGCGAATAATACTCGGCGATTCCGGCCACGATCTGCCTTTTCTCATGGCCGATGTTGACGACGAGCCTCAGGAGCTTATCTGTCCCTTCGACCTTTTCGGCCTCCAAAACCTCGGCCACCCTCAGATCGAGCTTACGGAAGTCGTCTATCGTTATGAGCTCCTCCTTTTTAGGCTGCCCTTTTGCCTTTTTCGCCTTTTCAGCCTTGATCCTCGGGAAAATCGGCTCCGGTTTCCCGAGGGGCGTGCCCGGTTTAAGAGCTCCCCAGGATTCGAGCGAGCTGTAATCCTCGTCCAGCCCCTTTAATCCGATCTGCTCCCTTATCCTCAGGGCCGATTCGGGCATGAAGGGGTATATCATCACCGATATGAACCTCAGTCCTTCGAGACAGTTATATATGATCGTCCCTGCTCGCCCCTTTGTATCTTCATTCTGAGCCAGCCGCCACGCCTCGGTCTGCTGGACGTATTTGTTCAGCCTTCGTATGAACTGCCAGATCGTCTCCAGGGCCTCATCGAAGGCCAGATCGTCCAGTTGCTTTGAGGATCGACGATGCGCCTCGATCGCCATTCCGATTATCTCTTCATCATGTTCCCCGGGGTGATCGTTAGGGGGAACGGATTGGAAGAACCTGCGGGCGAGATTCACCGTTCGATTAACCAGGTTGCCCAGGTCGTTTGCAAGGTCCGCGTTATAGCGGGTTATAAAGGCGCTATCGGTGTAATCGCCGTCCTTGCCGAAGCTGAACTCCCTCATGAAGAAGTATCTGACAGGGTCGACGCCGAACCTGTCCACCAGCTCGTCTATATCTATAACGTTTCCGGTGCTTTTGCTGAGCTTCTTCCCGTCCTTGGTCAGCCACCCGTGGGCGAAGATCCTTTCAGGTAGAGGGAGCCCTGCCGACATCAACAGTGCGGGCCAGATGATCACGTGGAACCTTATTATCTCCTTGCCTATCAGATGCAGATCGGCGGGCCAGTACTTGCGGAAGGTCTCAGGGTCATCGCCGTATCCGATGGCGGAGATATAGTTACAAAGCGCGTCCATCCAGACATACATGGTCTGTGAGGGATCTACGGGGAGCGGTATGCCCCATCGAACGGTGGAACGTGATATGCTGATGTCCTCCAGCCCCTCCCTCAGGACGCTTAAAACCTCGTTACGCCTGGATTCGGGCTGGATGAAATCGGGATTCTCCTCGATGTGTCTGAGCAGCTTATTCCTATACTTCGACAAGGCGAAGAAGTAGTTCTCCTCCTTGATCCATTCGACCGGCATATCGTGTATGGGGCATTTTCCGTCCTGTAGCTCCTTTTCCAGATAAAACCTCTCACACCTGGAGCAGTACCACCCCTCATAATGTCCCTTGTAGATATCCCCGGATTTATAGACCGCCTCAAAGAACTTCTGCGCGGCCTTGATATGTCTTTCGTCCGTGGTTCTGACGAAATAATCGTTGGAAATGCTCAACTTCTTCCAGAGCCTTTTGAACTCCTCGGCGATCATGTCGCAGTACTGCTTTTCGGGCATGCCGTGTTCCTCGGCCGTGCGCTGGATATTCTGTCCATGTTCGTCCGTCCCTGTGAGGAAGAACACGTCATCGCCTTTTAATCTATGATGTCTCGCGACGATATCGGCCGCCATTGTGGTATATGCATGCCCTATGTGCGGTCGAGCGTTGACGTAGTAGATAGGCGTTGTGATGTAGAACTTTCCTCTATTCATCTTCCAATCTCCTCGGATTATATCTCCATTTTCCCCTGATCGCTTCCGAGGCCTCTATTTTGACCTCGGTTTCGTCCTCAAGCCTGATCTTAAGGGTCTCCCTGAAGATGTCAACCTCCAGTACCTCCCCGACGCCGTAGGGCGTTTTGACCACTTCGCCCTGTCGAGGGAGGGATCTTTTGACATCACAGTACCAGTTGTCCTCGAATCTAAGGCAGCAGAACAATCTGCCGCACAGCCCCGATATCTTGGACGGTATGAGGCTGAGATCCTGATTTTTCGCCATTTTGATGTTAACCGCCTTGAACTGATCCATGAATAAGGAGCAGCAAAGGGGTCTCCCGCAAACGCCGCATCCACCCAAGAGCTTGGCCTCGTCCCTTACCCCGATCTGTATAAGCTCTATTCGTTTCCTAAAGGTTCTGGCCAGGTCCCTGACCAGTTCCCTGAAATCCACCCTCCCATCCGCCGTAAAGAAGAAGAGGATTTTATCGCCGTCAAACGTGTATTTCACCCTCGATAGCTTCATCGGCAGGTTGTGCTCTTTGATCTTCTGAAGGCAGATCTTAAATGCCCTTTTCTCGCTCACCCTGTTTTCGTGAGCCATTATCAGATCCTCGTCCGTCGCTTCCCTGAGCACTTTAAGCGCCCTGCCGCGGACGGAGGACCTGGGTATCGTCAACTTCCAGAGCGCCTCCCCGACATCTCCCCCATAGGGGCTTTCAACGACATACCAGTTTCCCACGTGCACTTCACACTCACCGATTTCGAAATAGGTCGAGTATTCCTCAGGCACCCTTATCTTGGCTATCTTTATCCCCTCATTCCTTTTAAACATCCCCTATCCCCCTCAGCCTGAGACATAGGACCTCCATGGCGAGCATGGCGTTGATGTTATGTTGGATCATGTCGCGGGTGAGCATAATCTCTCGCATCGCTTCCAATATGCGTCCTCTGGGGATCTTCTTGGAGATCTCCTTCAGCTCCTCCCAGCTTTCCGGGTGGGTGAGCTTATCAGACGTGACCCCCTCTTTGACGAGCATCAGATCCCTGTACCACGTAAGCAACCAGTCCAGCTTTTCGGGGTTGGAGCTCAGCTCATCGGCCATCTTAAAGATCTCTAAAATCTCCATTCCCCTGAGCACCTTGGGGATCTCCTCATCCTCGATCGAACCGGGATTTTCAGCCATTTTTAGAGCTTTCTCGATCCTACCCCCACATAGAAGCGCTATCCTGGAGGCCGTCGCCTCGCCGATCAGAAACCTCTCCTGAAGGGCCTTACTGATCGTCTCGCGAGGTATACGGTGGAATCTGAACAGTTGGCATCTGGAGAGAATGGTGGGCAGGATCATGCTCATGTCCGTCGCCACCAATATGAAGACCGTATCCGAGGGGGGCTCCTCAAGGGTTTTGAGCATGCTGTTCGCCGCCTCATCGGTCATCCTATCAGCCTTTAACAGAATAAAGACCTTATACCTCCCCTCCATCGCCCTGAAGGAGGCTCGCCTCTGCATCGCCCTTATCTGATCTATCTTCAGCCAGTTGCCGGACGGCTTTATCACCTGGACGTCAGGATGGTTGCCATCATCTACCTTCCTGCAGGAGATACAGGAATCGCACGAATCATCGGGAAGCTGGAGGCAGTTCAGGGCCTTGGCGAAGGTCACGGCTACGAGGCGTTTGCCGACTCCCTCCGGACCGGCGAAGAGATAGGCGCCTGCCACCTTCCCCGCCCTGATCTGTGACCTTAACATCTCTATTATTCTTCCATGTCCTATGACGTCTTTAAACACGCCTCGACCGCCTCCCTTATGAAGCGTTGGATTTCCTCCATGCTCCTGGTAGCATCCAGAACGAGAAACCTATCGGGATCGGATCGGGCTATCTCCAGATATCCTTCTCTGACCCGCCTGTGAAACTCCAAATTCTCTCCCTCAATTCTGTCCGTTTTTTTCGATGTCCTCACCCTTTTCAATCCCTCTTCGGGAGACAGGTCTAGGAGAACCGTCAGGTTCGGCCGAATTCCGCCCGTGGCCCAGTCGTTGAGCCTTTTTATCATCTCGATAGATAATCCCCTCCCGTAGCCTTGATATGCCACCGATGCATCGATATACCTATCACACACCACTATATGTCCCTTCTGTAGGGAAGGGCGGATCAGCTCGTCAGTGTGCTGTGCCCGTGAGGCCAAAAACAGCAATAGCTCCGCTCGGGGGGATATATCCAGGCCCGTCTCTATCAGTATGGATCGTATCCTCTCCGAAAGCTCCACCCCCCCTGGCTCGCGAGTCAGGATTACGTTTAATCCCTTTCCCCTGAGATATTCGACCAGTAACTTGGCCTGTGTGGATTTACCTGAACCTTCTATTCCCTCGAAGGTGATGAACATGCGTTTGCCTTTAAATCTCTTGGTTTCTACGGCTTCATTATATCATAAAGGGCGAGGAAATTGCAATTTTGCCCTGGAACATACAGAAATTCCCTATGTAGATTTACGAGAGCCGCCGGGAAAGCCCATCCTTTTAAGGGTGGGATGAAAGGCAGTCTGTGTACACCATCTTGCGTTCCCGCGTTATGCGTTATTGCGTTCGTTGCGTGAAAGAAAGAGCACGCAAGTAACGCAATATTAGAGGTGGGAGGGGGTCACAGGGTAGGAGAAGATCTTCCAGCGAGATCACCCTTCAAGGGGCGCTGTGGTTCGCGCCCCCTGATTGTGTCTCTCATTGATTATCGGCGATTAATCTTTATCTCACCCCATAATGTGGCGAGTTTATCCTTTGAGGAAACGCTCAGCGCCTTTTCGCTGAAGATCAGATCGCCGAACCTTGATGGCGTGTGGAAAGAGGGACCTGTCTCGCTCCATCCCGTCCAGATATCCACCCCGGAGACGATATGTCTGTTGAAATTCCATCCCCATGTCTTGCCAACCGGTGTCTCATTCACCTTGAGGTCTGTGAAGGCTATCTTCAGCTCCAGCACCCAGTAGGTATCCCCTATGGAGGTGGCGCTCTCCAAGCTCTTCGGCTCCCATGCGCTTTCCGCTCCACCGTTTTCATCGTCCTGCGTCACGTTGGCTGCGTTTATCATGATGTGGAAATAAGGTTTTGATCCGGCATGGTTTGGCTCGATGAAGAGTTCGTTCTCATCGTCCTTCCAAACGTTCTTATCGTGTCCCGGAGAAGCGGTCGTGATCTTCTTCGGATTCGGCTCTCCGTTCTTGAAGGCGACGTAGATGTAGGTGTCGTCGTATACCGCCCATGCTAGGCTGACATACTCCTCCTTCACCTTCCCCCCTGTGTTTATGTTCTCCAGCCTCACACTCGGTGCGAGCTTCCAGACGATATCGTCCAGCTTGCCATCGATCTTAGGAGGGCTTTTCGTCCTCATCGCCTCATAGACATAACCCGGTTCGTGCGCCGATGCGAGGGCACATATCGTAAATACCGCCAGGATGATAAGAATGTTGATCTTCCTCATGATTCTCCCCCCTTGGTTGATTTCGCAGGAACAGGGTATCCGGATCAACGAACATCCTGCTCCTGCTGAGCTTTACATTTACCGTGCCTCGATGCACGTCAGTAGTATACGATTATGTCGGTGTATACGTCAAGGGCATTTGCACAAAGGAATGTGGGGGATACTTGACATAAGCTCATTTTGTCGTTAAAATAAAAGAGACCAGCCGAAGTTCGGTTATCGTAATTCTCAGCTATGTTTCTTCCTGCCGCTAGGGTTTAGGAGATAAAACATAATACAGGGAGGTGATGCCGTTTGAGGCGGTCGCCGAGGTTTTGCGTTATGGGAGCGGGAAACGGCGGCCTGGCGATGGCCGGCCATCTGGCGATTATGGGATTCGACGTCATCCTTTGGAACCGAAGCGAGGAGAGATTAGAAGGGGTGAGGAAACGAGGTGGAATCGAGGTCATGGGAGCGATTGAGGGTTTCGGTAGAATCAGGACCGCCACAGCCGATGTAGAAGAGGCGTTGTCGGAATCGGACGTCGTAATGGTGGCGATCCCCGCCACAGGTCACGGCTACATAGCCAGGATATCGGCGCCCTATCTAAATCCGAATCAAATCGTCATCCTCAACCCTGGTAGAACTGGCGGAGCGCTGGAGTTCGTCAACATCCTGGAGAGGTTTGAGGCATCCGAGGGTGTTATAATAGCGGAGGCCCAAACTTTCCTCTACGCTTCCCGGACCGTAAACCCCTATAGGGTGATGATAAGAAGGATAAAAAATAGCGTTCCGCTGGCCGCTTTGCCGGCTTATCTAACTCCTCAAGTCTTAAGGGTTGTCAGAAAAGCTTTCCCGCAGTTCGTCCCCGCCGATACGGTGCTCAACACCAGCTTCAACAACATAGGCGCCGTTTTCCACCCGGCTCTTCTGCTCCTTAACACGCCAAGGGTCGAGCTCAGGGAGAAATTCGACTACTACACCGAGGGGGTAACACCATCTGTAGCTCGTGTGCTTGAGGAGATAGACAGAGAACGAGTCGCAGTGGCCGCAGCGCTGGGTGTGAGAACCTACACGGCCAGGGAGTGGCTTTATCTGGCGTATGACGTAGCGGGTAGAACGCTTTACGACGCGCTGCGAAAAAATTCGGCCTACGAGGGGATATCTGCACCGGATACCCTGAACCACAGATACATCACCGAGGATGTCCCCACAAGCCTTGTCCCCCTGGCCTCGATAGGGGAGATGTTGCAGGTTCCAACCCCTACCATCCGCTCCATCGTTCATCTCGCTTGTATCGTGCATGGCGTGAATTATTGGGAGATGGGTAGGACGGCCGAGACCCTCGGCCTGAAGGGACTTTCCATCCGGGAGATAAGACGCCTCGCCCTGGAAGGGCCTGATGCCGTAACCTCTTTCAAACTCGTGCTCCCTCAAGGCGAAAAGCCTTACGTCACGGCTACTGCCTAGCCCTCGACAAATCCTGATATGAAAGGGGGGATACTATGCCCGAAGGGAGACTTATACTGGGAGCGTGCTTAGGGGAGTGTGTGCACGTGGCGGGAATCCTCTCTTTCCTCCAGCTGGCAAGAGAGGAGGGATATCGGACTATCTTCATAGGCGCCGCCGTAAAACCTGAAAGGGTGGCGGAGAAGATAGAGGATACCAACCCCGCTATTGTGGCCATAAGCTACAGACTCAGTCCCGAAACGGGAGAGATCTGGCTGAGGAGATTAGCCCAGATTATCGAGGGGAAGAGGTTAAGGGAGAACAGGATATATGTCTTCGGTGGGACTGAGCCTGTGGCCCAAATAGCCAGAAACATGCATTTCTTCGACGTCGTCTTCGGGGGAAATACGAACCTGGAGGATGTTCTCTCCTTTCTCCGAGGTGAAAGGAGCCGTATGGTAAGGAGGTACCATGCCTCCACCCTCTTGGGCAGGATCGCCCAGAGGTATCCATATCCCCTTATCAGACATCATTTCGGCCTTCCGTCCTTCCAGGAGACACTTGAGGGAATCAAACGCATTGCTGAGTCGGAGGTTCTGGATATCATCTCGATAGCGCCCGATCAGGATGCTCAGGAGAACTTCCTACATCCCGAACGACAGGATCCATCGCGTAGAGGAGCGGGAGGTGTGCCGATAAGGAATGTAGAGCAGCTCAGGATGCTCTATGAGGCCTCCAGATGCGGAAATTATCCCCTTTTGAGGATCTACGCCGGAACGAGCGATCTTGTGGAGATGGCCCGTATATTCCTCGATACCATAAACAACTGCTTCGCCGCCATACCCATATTCTGGTTCAACAGAATCGATCGCAGAGGGCCGATGGAACTGGAGGAGTCCATAAGGGCACATATGGAGGCGATAAGATGGCATGCTGAAAGGGGGATTCCGGTCGAAGTGAATGATCCACACCATTGGACGCTCAGAGGTGCACATGATGCTGTATATGTGGCCGATTCATTCCTCAGCGCCTACATAGCTAAAAGGTTAGGCGTCAGGGATTATGTCATGCAGTTGATGTTTAACACCCCACCCGGCCTCTCCTTTAAGATGGATCTGGCGAAGATGCTGGCCGCCGTGGAGATGGTGGAGGCGCTCGAGGAGGATGATTTCACGGTGCATCGTGAGACGAGGGCGGGATTGATGAGCTTCCCGTCGGATCTGGATATGGCGAAGGGGCAGCTCGCCTCCTCAGTTATGCTTCAGATGTCCCTTAGACCTGAGATACTGCATGTGGTCGGATATTGTGAGGGCGACCACGCTGCAAAAGCAGAGGAGGTCATCGAAAGCTGCCGAATCGCCCATAAGGTGGTGGAAAACGCCATTAACGGCATGCCTGAGATGACCCTTGATCCCGACGTGCAGCGAAGAAAGGAGGAGCTGAAAGCCGAGGCAAAGGTGATATTGGGCGCTATAAAAAGGCTCGGCGAAGAACGATGCGATGACCCGTTCACGGATCCGAAGAACCTCGCCGATGCCGTGAGAACAGGTATTCTGGACGCGCCGCAGATTCTGCCATCAAAGGATACCAGGGGAAGTGTCCTGACTAAAATCATAGACGGTGCATGCTATGCCGTGGATGAGAACGGGAACATCCTCTCTGAGAAGGAAAGGGTGGGAATAATATGGAAAGAGATAAAGATAGAAGATATAATGAGCTCTTCGCGATATACTGTCGGATAATATACGATAGGATAAGGGACAGACAGGCTGAGGTCGATTTCCTGGACTGGGCGTTCCGAAGTCTCGCTCACAGGGAGGTGAATCTCGTCCTAGATATTGCCTGCGGCACAGGGAGGCTTGCCATACCTCTCAGGCGGCTCGGATATGATGTGATCGGTGTCGATTTCAGCTCCGCCATGCTCTCCTGCTGTCTTCAGGAGGGCGGAGATCTCCCGGTGGTCCGAGGTGATATGCGGTATCTGCCCTTCAAATCAGGAACCTTCGATGCCATGTTCTGCATGTTCAGCTCGCTCAATCACCTCAACGAAAACGATGAGATAGTCGCCGCCCTGAAGGGTTTCCATAGATCCCTCAGGCCGGGCGGGATTTTGATCCTCGATCTGATAAGCCCTTTCAAGTTCTTCAGGGTGGGATTTCAAAGCGAAGAGGTGCATAGAGGAAAAGGAGATGGCATCAGCGTCGAACGTAGATTGAAATACCGTATAGATGAGGTCAACGCCATATGGATTCAAACTGAACATGCCACTATAAAGATCGGATCGGAAACGCTGGAGAACAGAGAGGTTCATCATATAAGATTGCTGACGTATCCGGAGATACGATACCTGCTCGAAGGGACAGGATTTAAGGATGTGAAATGCTTCGGAAATTTCAGGGATAGGGAGATCGCCGCGGATAAAGCGGACAGGCTCATAACCGTCGCTCTTAAACCGAGGGAGGGATGAAATATGAGGATGATCATCTTCAGCTCTCAATTCCCCGAACTCTACGGCGGCAGCAGGCCAAAGGAGTATAAGAGAATGGCAAGGGCGCTGGAAAGGATGGATATCGAACCTATCCATAGATTTGTCACAACCCTGGATCGTCTGATCCGGGATATAGAGGAATACAAACCCGATCTGGTCTTCGCCGCCATAGATCATACCACCGATGAGGACGGAAGACAGAGGATAAGCCCCTTACTGGAAAAGATGAGGATCGCATATGTGGGGTCAAATCCCGATGGCCTGAACAACGCCCTTTCGAAGGTCAAAGCTAAGGAGATATGGGCTAGATATGGAATCAGAACGCCTCGGATCTTTAGACTCGAATCCGTCTCAGATATAGATGATATCCCTCTGGAGAGCTATCCTTTGATCCTCAAGCCGATTATAGGAGGAGGCAGTAGGGGCATAACGGAGGATAACGTGTTCTATACCGGGGAGCAGCTCAAAAGGAGGCTCGAAGAGCTCATCTCACAATCGAAATCGGGCCTGTTTGCTGAACGATACATCCACGGCAGGGAGTTCACCATATCGATAATGGGGAACGGAAAGGGGAAGATCATAGCACCCTCGGAGCTCGTTCCTCGGAGGGGGTCCAAGCCGATCGTTATAACGCATCGCATGAAAGAGGGAGCTCCTGGCACCAGACCGATTGAGCCCGAACCCCTTCATGATAAGCCGTTGAGGGACAGGCTGGCGGAGTTCGCCGAGCGGATGTACGACGCCTGTTCGCTGAGGGATTATGGCAGGGCCGATGTCATAATGGACGATGAAGGCAGATTATACGCCATCGAGATCAACGGCCAGCCGGTTTTCGAAAGCTACTATCTGACCGGTTTCAAGGGACTCGGCATGGATTATGAAGCTGTGGTGGCGGGCGTTATATATGCCTCGATCCGTAGATGGCGATCTGAAGGTATGGATCTGCCCGTGCCGTCTTCCCTGAAGGAAATACTCCCACCTGAGATTCTGAGGAGGCTTTCGAGGGGATGAAGGGCATCTGGGTTATAATCGCCAGACGTCTTATCAGACTGATCCCCACGATGTTCGGCGTGGCCTTCATCGTGTTCATGCTGATGCATCTCGCCCCTGGGGATCCCATAGAGCTGATGATAGGCGAGGCGGGACACGTCACGAAGGAGGAGATAGAGGCGCTCAGGAGAGAATACGGACTTGATAAGCCTCTGCACGAGCAGTTCGCCGCCTTTCTCCTCAACGCTCTGAGAGGCGATTTCGGCCGATCCTTCTCCGAGCAACAGCCCGTTATATCTCTCATAAAAAGCAGGCTACCGGCGACGGTGGAGTTAAGCCTTGCTTCCTTTCTGATAGCTGTGGTCATCTCCATCCCTCTGGGGGTTCTCTCCGCCGTGTATCGCGACTCCATTTTCGATAGGATCGTCACGTTTCTTTCGTTGGGTGGGATATCCTTCCCCAGCTTTTATCTGGGGCTTATCTTGATACTGATATTCGGCGTGGGCTTGGAGGTATTGCCGATTTCAGGCAGGAGCACCTTCGGCGCCGAACCACACAGGATCACCGGCCTCTATCTGCTTGACAGCCTTATCACGCTTGATGTAAGGGCCCTTCTAAGCTCGATCCGCCATCTGATCCTCCCGGCCATCACGCTTGGGGGAATAGCCGTGGCCGTCACGGTCAGGATGATAAGGGCGAACATGCTGGAGGTTTTGGAGCAGGATTACATCCGAACGGCCAGAGCCAAAGGCCTTCCGGAGTGGAAGGTGGTTATGAAACACGCCCTTAAAAACGCTCTGATCCCCACGGTGAGCGTGCTGGGCCTGCAGATAGGGGTGCTCTTAAGCGGCAACATGATCGTCGAGACGGTTTTCAGTTGGCCGGGGCTCGGATCACTGGCGGTTAACGGCATCTATGCCCGCGATTATCCACTCGTCCAGGGGATAGTCATGGTCTACGCTGCGACCTATGTGCTTGTCAACCTTGCGGTGGACATACTTTACATATGGCTCAATCCGAGGGTCGAGGTGACATGAAGGGGTATCACTGGAGAAGGCTTAAAAGGGATAAGGTCTGTCTGGCAAGTGGGATCATAGTCCTATCCTTCATCCTTATGGCCATCGCTGCCCCTCTGATAGCGCCCCATGATCCCAAGGACGGCGATCTCACACGAAGGCTCAAACCACCGGCCTGGATGGAGGGAGGAAGCTGGAGATATCCGCTTGGGTGCGATCAAATGGGGAGGGATATACTCTCCAGGATCATCTACGGCTCCAGGATCAGCATATTCATAGGCGTAACGGTGGTTATGATCGCCGCTGCCGTTGGGACGGTATTGGGACTGATCGGTGGATATTACGGGGGATGGATAGATACGATACTCTCGATGATCGTCGATATCCTCCTGGCCTTCCCGCTTCTGATCTTCTCCATAGCCCTGATGGCGGCTACCGGTCCGGGGATAAGAAATCTGATCCTCGCCCTCGTCTATAAGGAGTGGGTTCCGTTTTATAGGCTCGTGCGAGGGGAGGTCCTGGCCGCCAGGAAGATGGAGTATGTCGAGTCGGCCAGATCAATAGGCGCCGATGATCTCTACATCATATTCAGACATATCCTTCCGAACGTGCTGACGCCGGTGGTGGTTTTGGGCACGCTGGACGTGGCAAACGTTATTCTCTCAGAGGCCTCATTGAGTTTTCTCGGATTGGGCGTTCAACCCCCGACTCCTGCATGGGGATTAATGGTCAACGAGGGCAGGGCTCACATAATGACGGGATGGTGGATTTCCACCTTCCCCGGAGTGGCCATCGTTATCCTCGTTTTAACCTTGAACCTGTTCGGCCAGGGACTAAGGGAAGCCTTTGAGCCGAGATTGCGTAAAAGATAAATTCAATAAGGAGGTGTTCTAAGGATGCCTAAGCGTATCGCCGCTCTGATGATTCTATCATCCCTCCTCCTCTTCGTCGGTTGCGCTGGCGAGAAGGTAGAGGAACAGAGATTGGTTGTCGGAATATCCCAGACGCTCCCCACGCTCGATCCGGCCATGCATAGGGATAGGACCGTCGAGTCGGTCCTCAGGAACATGTTCGACTGCCTCGTGGCGAGGGATTCGAAGATGAACCTCGTTCCCCAACTGGCCGAGTCATGGGAAAAAGTCGACGACCTGACATGGAGGTTTAAGCTCAGGAGAGGGGTGAAATTCCACAACGGCGATCCCTTCACCGCTGAGGACGTGAAGTTCTCCATCGAGCGTGTGATAAAGCCCAACATGATAGGGGGTAGATCATCGCCACGTAAGGGATTGATCGCGCCCGTAAGTGAGGCTGTGGTAGAGGACGATCATACCGTTCTCATAAAGACCTCCAAACCATGGCCGATCTTGCCGGTTATGCTCACCTTTATCGAGATCGTGCCTGAAAAATATATCAGGGAGAAAGGGGACGATTACTTCGCCGAGCATCCTGTTGGAACGGGCCCGTTCAGATTCGTCGAATGGGTGAAGGGGGAGAGGCTCGTGATGAGGAGGTTCAAGGGTTATTACGGCGGATCGCCGCAAAGACCCCCTGTAGGTCCGGCAAAATTGGATACCCTGATATTCAAACCCATACCTGAATCCGCGAGTAGAATAGCCGCTTTGAAGGCGGGAGAATGCCACATAATCCAGAATCTGCCTCCACATATGGTATCTCAGATCGAGTCCGATCCCGGAACGAAGGTCTTATCGTGCGAGGGAACCCGATCCTTCCTCCTCGGCATGAACTGCACAAGGTCGCCTTTTAACAGCCTTAAAGTGCGTCAGGCGGTGAGCCACGCCGTAAACGTCGATCTCATCATCAGCTCTATCCTCGAAGGTATGGCCGTCAGGCTCTCCGGACCGCTCGTCTCCGTCGCCTTCGGATATAACGACCGGCTGAAGCCATACCGGTATGACCCCGATCTGGCAAGGAGGCTTTTGGAGGAGGCGGGATATAGGGACGGATTCGAGGTGGAGCTTGATACCGACAGCGATCTCAAGGAGATAGCCGAGGCGATAGCATCGGATCTGGCGAAAATAGACATCAGAGCAAAGGTGAGGGTATGGGAATGGGGCGTGTTAAAACCCCAACTGCAAAAACATGAAAGGGATCTCTTCCTCTTCAGTTGGGGTAACGCCAGCCTCGATCCGGTCGGCATACTGATACCGGTGTTCAAAACGGGCGGAAGGGGTAACTATATGGGATACTCCAATCCGAAGGTGGATGAACTCCTCGGGAAAGCTGAAACGGGAATGGACATGGAGAGGAGAAGATCCTACTTCCGCGAGGTGCAAAAGCTGATATATGACGATCTGCCGGTCGTTCCCCTCTACAGCCCCAAGGAGATATACGGAGTTAGACGATCGGTCAAAAACTGGACCCCGACGCCGGACGGAAGGATGGATATGCACGATGTCTACCTGGAAGGACGATAAAACTCTGCTTGAGGTGAAAGATCTAAGGACCTGCTTCTTCATCGAGGAGGGGGTTGTAAAGGCGGTGGATGGTCTCTCCTTCATCCTCAACAGAGGCGAGACAATGGCGCTTGTAGGTGAAAGCGGATGCGGGAAAACCGCAACTGCCCTTTCCATAATGAGGCTCCTCCCCCCTCCGGGCAGAGTCGTTGGCGGTGAGATAAACTTCGACGGCCGAGACCTGCTGAAACTGAGCCCTAAGGAGATGAGAGGGATCAGGGGGAACGAGATAGCAATGATCTTTCAAGACCCCATGACCTCGTTGAACCCCGTCCTTACGATCGGCGATCAGATGGTGGAGATGATCAGACTGCACAAGGAGGTCTCGAAACATGAGGCCAGGGAGATGGCCTTGGAGATGCTAGCTAGGGTGAACATACCCGACCCGCACATAAGGCTCGGCGAATATCCATATCAGATGTCCGGCGGAATGCGACAGAGGGTTATGATAGCTATGGGCCTCTCCTGTGATCCCAAGCTCCTGATAGCTGATGAGCCCACAACCGCTCTCGACGTGACAACTCAGGCGCAGATACTGGATCTGATGTGTGAGCTGCAGGAGGAATACGGCATGTCGATCCTTTTCATCTCACATGACCTGGGTGTGGTGGCCGAGATAGCGGATCATGTCGGAGTGATGTATGCCTCGAAGATGGTGGAGTGCGCTCCCAAAGGCGATCTCTTCCGTGATCCAAAGCATCCATATACCATCGGCCTGCTTAAATCGCGGCCTAGGCTGGATTACCCCGGTGGTGAGAGGTTGTACACGATCCCCGGAATTGTGCCCGATCCCCTGGATTATCCGCCGGGATGTAAATTCCATCCCCGCTGCCCTTACGCGGCGGAGAGGTGTAAGGCAGACGAGCCTGAGCTCAAAGAGATTGAGGAAGGACATATGGTGGCATGCTGGAGATATCATGATGGATAGATCGCTGCTGGATGTCATCGGACTCAGAAAGTATTTCCCCTTAAGAAGAGGGCTTTTCTCCAGGGTGAAGGGATTCGTGAAAGCGGTGGACGGCGTTACCTTTACCGTCAGGGAGGGTGAGGTTGTGGGATTGGTCGGGGAAAGCGGCTGCGGCAAAACCACGCTCGGCAGAACTGTGCTCCGCCTGATAGAGCCGACCTCCGGTGATATCCTCTTCAAGGGGAAATCCATCCTTAAACTGAAAGGAAAAGAGATGCGTGGGATGAGAAGACACATGCAGATGATCTTCCAGGACCCCTACAGCTCATTAAACCCTCGGATGACCCTGGGAGATCTGGTGGAGGAGGGGTTAAAGATTCATGGCCTCATGTCGGGAGAGGAGAGAAACAAAAAGGTGAGGGATCTGCTCGATAGGGTCGGCATCCCCTCCTCATATATCGATAGATATCCGCACGAGCTGAGCGGAGGACAGAGACAGAGGATCGCCATAGCGAGGGCGATAGCCTTGAATCCAAGCTTCATCGTCTGCGATGAGCCGGTTTCGGCGCTGGACGTCTCGATACAGTCCCAGATACTCAATCTACTCATGGAACTCAAGGAGGAGATGAACCTATCCTACCTTTTCATCTCACATGACCTCTCCGTTGTCAAACACATGTCGGATAGGGTTATGGTGATGTATCTGGGAGAGATTGTGGAATCGGCAAGGGCGGACGAGCTCTATGCTGAGCCGAAACATCCCTACACCCTTGCGCTTATGAGCGCCATACCGATGCTGGAACCCAACACCGGAAGGAGGAGGATACTCCTTCAAGGAGACCCCCCATCCCCGGTGAATCCGCCTGAAGGATGCCGGTTCCACCCCAGATGCCCTGAAGCGATGGATATCTGTAAGACAGTCCCGCCGCCCGATGTGGAGATATCCCCCGGACATAGGGTTAGATGTCATCTGCATGTGGTCGCGGGCTGAGGGTGTCTCCCCTGAAGGGGGAAGTTGACTAACGGACACGGTTTTTGTAAACTTCCCTATCGGGAAGATCAAGTCGAAACGCTCATATTATCGCTGAGTGTAGTGGGATGCAAAAACAGGTTAAGGTTTAGGTTGAGGTTAAGATGGTCAAGGGTCGAGGGTCAAGAGTCGAGAGACAAAAAAGGACTCTAGACTCTCGTCTCTCGACCTTAACCTCAGCCTTAACCTCTGATCGTGAAAGGGATAGGACGTTGATTGCTACCTAACTACACTCAAGGGAAATAAGAGCGAGTCGAAAAGGGCGAGGCTGGTGATGGAAGATGAGAAATCCGACATTTGAGGAGCTCCAAAAGGATCTGGAACGGCTGCGTGAAAAATACGGCGGTACCGTTCACTTCGGCTTCTATCCCCCCGGAGCCGCCGAGACCGGTGAAAAGGAGAAACAGGAGGAGAAACCGATACAGCTGAACTTCAACTTCAAGCCTAAGGACATAAAGGAATATCTCGATAGATACGTCATCAAACAGGATGAGGCGAAAAAGGCGTTGGCGATCGCCATATGTGACCACTACAACCATATCATGGAGTGTGAACGCGATCCCAGTTTGAGGGACGAGGAGTATTCAAAGCAAAATATAATCATCATCGGGCCAACCGGTGTGGGCAAGACCTATATGGTCAGGCTCATAGCCAAGTTGATCGGCGTCCCCTTCGTCAAAGCCGATGCCACGAAGTTCAGCGAGACGGGATATGTAGGCGGTAACGTGGAGGATCTTGTTCGGGATCTGGTCATACAGGCCGACGGGAACATCAAACTGGCCCAATATGGGATCATCTATCTGGATGAGATAGATAAGATCGCAACGGCGCCCAACATCATAGGCCGTGACGTCAGCGGCAGAGGTGTGCAGATGAACCTGCTCAAGCTCATGGAGGAGACGGAGGTGGACCTTAACGCCTTCTATGACGTGGGATCGCAGCTCAGGGCGATCGCCGAATTCCAACGCAAGGGCAAAGTCGAAAGACGGGTGATCAACACCAAGCATATCCTTTTCATCGTCAGCGGCGCCTTCACAAACCTCAAGGAGATAATCAAGCGAAGGCTGAATAAAAGGAACATCGGTTTCGGGGCGGATATAAAGTCGAGGGATGAGGAGGATGACTATCGATACCTCAGACAGGTGACCTCCCAGGATTTCATAGAGTTCGGCTTCGAACCGGAGTTCATCGGAAGGCTTCCCGTCCACGTGGTGTGCGAGGGACTCAACGAGGAGGATCTGTATCAGATCCTTAAAACCTCCGAGGGTTCGATAATAAAACAATACCGGCGGTCCTTCAAGGCATACGGCATCGAGGCCATCTTCTCGGACGAAGCGCTCAGGGAGATAGCCAGAGAAGCATATAAGGAGGGAACGGGCGCGAGGGGATTGATGACCGTGTGTGAGAGGGTGATGAGGGATTTCAAGTTCGAGCTTCCGTCAACCGATATCAAAAAGTTCGTGGTGACCGATAAGGTCGTGCGCGATCCTCAAGGGGAACTCAGTAAGATCCTATCCGATCCGGAATACAACGAGGAGATGGTGGTAAGGGAACTCCTCAAGAGCTATTCGACGGAGTTCTTCGATAAATACGGCATCACGATCTCGTTTGACGATGAGGCCGTGAGGAGGATCGCTAAGATCTCATCCGAGAGGAAGGCCGATCCGAACGATGTGTGTAGGGATATCCTCAGAGATTACGAATACGGCTTGAACCTCATCAAAAAGAACTCCGGCAGGACTGAGTTCACCATAACGGGGGAGGTCATAGAAGATCCGGATGGGACGCTGGAGAGGTGGATAAAGGAGTCCTATTCACATCGGGCGGGCTGATCACCCGCTTTATCTTCCTCTCCAGCTTCTCACGTCTTATCTTTACCCTTCTGCCGCAACCGAGACATTCAATCCCCACGTCCAGACCCAGCTTCCATACACGCCATTTCCTGCTTCCACACGGGTGCTCCTTTTTCATATAGAGGATATCACCTATCCTAAGCTTAAACGTCCTCGATGGAAGAGGTGATCTCATACCATCACCGGCCCGTTAAACCTGCTCATAGCCCGTTCTACCCCATCGGTCAGCATGAAAAGGACGGCGTCCGCCGCCCTTTTGACCGCCGTCGTGAGGATCTCCGCCTCCTGGGAGGTGATCTCCCCCAGCACATAGTCTATGAGATCCATATCATCCGGCCTGCCGATTCCTATCCTCAACCTGGGGAAATCCCGAGTCCCAATCGACTCGATTACAGATCTTACGCCGTTATGACCGCCATCGCTTCCCTTCGCTCTGATCCTCAAAACTCCGGGATCAAGGTTGACGTCGTCGAATATGACCAGCATCTGTTGAGGGGAAAGGTCGTATCTGTCCATGAGGGCTTTAACCGCTCTGCCGCTGGCGTTCATGTAGGTCATCGGCTTAATGAGTAAAAGGGGCTTATCCGCGGCTTCAACCTTATAAACTAAAGCCTCATCCTGAAGGATAGGGGAAGGAGGATCGAGCCTGCCGACGAGCTCATCGATCACCCTAAAACCCAGATTATGTCTGGTCATGGCATATCTTTCACCCGGATTTCCCAATCCGACGACCATCCGGAGATCCATCACAACACCTCCTTCAGGAAGTCATCTATCGGTATGGGAAGCGATACGTCCAGATATCCCGTCAGCGTCTGAGCGTTATGCCCGTCCACCAATATCTGCACCTCTTTTATGTGAGGCAAATTCACCTTGATGGAGCTGAGGATCGCGGAGAGGAACTCGATCTCCGATTCAGGGGATCTTGGAATCTTGAGCATAGCAGCGGAGGGGAAATCCAGATATATTCTATTGGCTCTATCTATAAAGATGGCTCTTAGGGTAAGTTCAGGGGGGACGGGACTGATAAGCCCCTTCTTCGATCCGGCGGAGAGCTCTGAGATAATCGTTCTTGCCGTTTCGGCCGGATTTTGCTGAGCCGGAATCAGGCGCTCCTCCATCTCCAGGTTTCCCGTGGATGGCGAGAGGAAATATAGTCTCACCTTCACCTTCTTTCCTTCAGATGGCGGATTTTCAGGGGGGAGATCGGTCTGAGGTTGATATGTAAACTCAGATCGCTCAAGCCCTCTGGAGATCAGAAAGGCCATCACCGTTGAAAGGGCCGCCACCAGGACGAATATCGTTATTATCAGCCTATTGGCTTTCCCCTCTTCCCGACACATCGCCTTTCATCTCCGATATCACTTCGGCCACCACATCGCCGATGGAGTTAAGGAAATCTTCATCCGTCAGCAGAACTCTATCGGCATCGTTGGAGAGAAAACCCGGCTCCAGGATCAGAGCTGGCATGGTTAATTCGGAGAATCGATGTATCGGCAATCTATAAACCCTTCCGGCCAGCCCGATCCCCTCGAATCCACTCGCTATCTTGGTGGCCAGCTCATAGGCCGTCTGAAGCCTCTCAGCGCTAAGTGGAGGGCTGGCAGCCACGATCATCCCTTCTCGCCTCTCTCTCCAGATCCTATCGACCAGGATCCTATAACCTCGTTTTTGCCGTATCGCTGAACCGTCACAGTGGATGGAGAAGTAGAGATCGCAGTGAAGGGAGTTGGCGAAACGGATTCTCCTATCAAGGGATAACGGGATGTCCTTACCTCTGGTCAACCTGACCTCAACTCCCTTTCCCCTTAACTTTGAGGCGATCACCTCGGCGATCCTCAGGTTAACGTCCTTCTCACGGAGGTTTCCCATCACCAATCCCGAATCGGAACCCCCGTGTCCGGGGTCGATTACGACCGTGAACTTGCCTTCGGATGTTGTCGGAGGTGGTGTGGGGATAGAGGAGAGCAATCTGAGCACCATTCCTTTTGAGTCGAACTCCCCCTTGAGACCCAGGAGATCGGGCAAAACGGTCGAGACGAATTCAACGGGAAGGGCCGGTCTATCCGAGATAAGCTGAACGGGATAGGGTAGAGGTTTGCTCCACGCTCTATCGTCCACCAAGAAGGATCTCTCGCCGATATGGAGATCGACCCTGTGTTTGCCGACAAGGATCTGAAGTTTATGGGTTATCGGGATGTAACGCTGTTTGGCGTTAAAGGCCGAACACAGATCATCCGACAGCACATACCCTCTTCCGCCGATGCGGTAAAGTCGAAGGGATGCGATTTCCCCCCCTACCTCGTCCAGGACTCTGAGCGTATCAGAGCCCCCTGATATCTGGGCCGATAATAACAAAACCGCCGTTAAAATGGCGGTTTTGCTGTGAATCATCGGTGTTAGTCGTATCGATTGGAGCAACAGCTTCAGCTCTCCTCCTCTTCTTCTTTTTTCTCCCCGACGAGTTCCGGTTCTTCCTCTTCAGCTTCCTCTGCCGCCTCTTCGACCTCCTCGATCTCCTCTCGCACGACGGGAGCAGCGATCAGAACTATGACGGTATCCGGATCGTCCAGAACGGTTATGCCCTCTTTCAGCTTCAGATCACCAACTCTGAGGGAATCCCCTATCCTCATCTGTGATATATCTATGGCGATATGTTCGGGTATTTCTGTGGGCAGACATCTTATCTCAAGCTCTCGGAGCAGGAACTCGAGGATACCACCCTCCTTAACGCCGATCGATTCTCCGACGAGTTCAACGGGAACTCGTGTTGTGACCTCCTCGGTCAGGGAGACCCTATGGAAATCGACATGCAGGATATCATAGGTAACCGGATGTCGCTGGATCTCCTTGATCATAACGGTCTCTTCCCTGCCGTTGAGCTTCATCCTTATAAGCATGCTTTCGATGGATTCGTGGTGTAAAAGTCGTTTGAGCTCCTCGAGTTCGACCTGCACGGGTATGGGACCGAAGTTATGGCCGTAGACGACGCCAGGGATCAATCCCTGTCTCCTAAGAGCTCTAGCGGCGCCTTTTCCCAGTCCCTCTCTGGGTTGAACCTCTATCCTCTCCTGTAACATCTCTCTCCTCTACATGAATTATCTACGCTCATATTCCCCTTGAGTGTAGCGGTTATCCATGAGGAGGAACGAGGAGAAGAGAAATCCGTTGCACGTTCAACGTTTAACGTTGTAACGTTTTCCATCCTGGTTTCTCGTTCCTTCCTCTCAGATCTCTGCTACACTTAGCGATAATATAAGCGACTATCTGTAATGGCTGGGCGGGCAGGATTCGAACCTGCGAATGCGGGATCCAAAGTCCCGTGCCTTACCAGCTTGGCGACCGCCCAACCCGATTCAGGAAATCTTTACAACTCCCTCATTCACGGCGCACACGACGAAGCAAAAGGGAACCTCACCTCGCAGAAGTTCACACGCCGTCTCGGCCTCCTCCCTCGACCTGAAGATCCCGAAAACCGTGGAACCGCTTCCGCTCATCAGAGCTCCCAGCGCCCCCGATTCCTGAAGCCTCACCTTTAACCTGGCCACCTCGGGATATTCAGGGAAAACAACGGTCTCGAAGAGGTTATACAACAGCGAGGAGACCGATTCGGGGGAATTAATCCCTTTAAACCGCTGAATTAAAATATTAGCATTTCCTCTCGGTTTAGTCAACCGTAAGTTCCTGTATGCCCACCCTGTGGAGATATGGATCGCTGGGTTGAGCAATAGAAACCAGATCTCGCCGATGAAGGGGATCCTCGTCAGTTTGTCGCCGATTCCCTCTCCGAGGGCGGTGCCTCCCAGGATACAGAACGGCACATCGGCGCCTATCTCAGAACCGAGTTCCATCAAAGTTCCACGGGGAAGGTTGAGGTTGAAAAGCTCGTTCATTCCGACTAGGACTGCGGCTGCGTCCGCGCTCCCTCCCCCAAGCCCGGCGCCGATCGGGATCCGTTTGTGTATCTCAATCCTAACTCCGGCTTTAAGACCCGCCGTCTCTTTGAGCAACTTCGCCGCCCTGTATGCCAGGTTCATCTCGCCCGAGGGCAATCCCGGAACATCGCACTCCACCCATATACCTTCAGATCTCTCGATCACAAGCTCATCGGCAAGGCTTATGGATTGAAAGATCGTCAGTATGTCGTGATATCCGTCTTCCCGCTTCCTCAAAACATCCAGATAGAGATTCACCTTAGCATGTGCAGCAAACCTCATCGCACACTTCGAACCGTGACACCCGGAGGTATCTCAACTGAGAAGATGGAATCCGGTATGTCGGCATTCACCTGTGGATTTGACGCCGAGAAGATCACCTTCGTCCTTTCTCTCCTCCTCAAAACCTCAACCTTGAGAGGTCTAGGAAGGCCGTCGACAATGGAATAGGAGGAGAAGGAGACATCCTGGATCAGCTTCCCGCTCTTATCGTAGATGACCCATCTTGAAACCACGTATCCTCCTTTAAACTTTCTCACTCTGGTCTCCTCCAGAGTCTGATCGGAGTTATATCTGATGGCATATCCGCCATCGATGCGAGCGCCGACCCTCAGCTTTCCCCTGTTCTTTCCGAAAATGGGATTGGCCAATACGGCCCCACGCACGTCGGAGATCCGTATCCCGATCCCGAAGATCTCCTCCAGCAGTTTATCCGAGAGTTTATCGGATATCGCCTCCCTCTCCTGGGTGAGGAGCATCAGGAAATCGTCGCCGTTGGCGATGATCACCGCCCGAAGCTCATTTAACGCTCCGAGCAGATCAAGCCTGAACTTATCGGGATATTTATATCGCAGATATCCTCTTAGCTCCTGATGCGATCCGGGGGAATCCACTGAGAGGGTCAAAGTCGTCCTGAAACTTCCCATGAGCAGTGTGGTGGAGTTAAGGGATGAAATGATCTCATCCGCAAGGGAGGCATCGACGGGGCGAAGCTCCTCCAATCTCAGATTCGAGCTGCCACATCCGGACAGGATGGCGATGGAAAGGAGAATCACATATATCGACCTTCTCATATCTCGAATTATAACACCGCTCCTGTCAAAGGGTCAAGCCTCTTCGAACCCGACGTACGTTGACTGATCGATGTGATGATGATATTCTATTTACAAGTTTCTAAAACCTAATCCGAGGGCTGCTAGGATGGAAAGGAAAAGGATTTACGGTATTGTTCCCCCTATGGTGACACCGTTTGGGGAAGACGAGGAGATCGACGAAGAGGCATTCAAGGAAGAGGTTAGATATCTGATTAAGGTTGGTGTCCACGGCCTTGCCGTCGGCGGGAGCACAGGTGAAGGGCATACCCTCAGCACGGATGAGCTGAGAAGGTTGGTGGCCATAGCGGTCGAGGAGGCGAAGGGCAGGGTGCCGATCATCGCCGGGGTTATCGCCGATTCGACCAAAGAGGCCATAGAGCGATCTAGAGCAGTGGCGGACCTTGGGATTTTGGCCCTGCAGATCACACCGGTTCATTATCTCTTCAAACCCGACGACGACTCGATGCTTCGGCATTTCGCTTCCATAGCCGAGGCTGTGGGGGTTCCGATACTGATCTATAACGTCGTGCCATGGAGCTACTGCTCGTCACAGCTTCTGGTGAGAATAATTCGTGAGGTCGATCTGGTGGTGGGGGTCAAACAGAGCGCCAGCGATATGAAGGCGCTGGCCGATCTACTGCTGATGCTAGATGAGGGCGAGGCGACCGTGATGAGCGCCGTTGACGCGCTGTTATATCCGAGTTTCATCTTAGGGGCACACGGCGCGATAGCCGCCATACTGACGGCTGTGCCCCAGTGGTGTCTGGAACTGTGGGACGCCGTGCAGGAGGGAGATCACCCCAAGGCGCTTCAGATACATAAGAGGCTATTGCGGCTCTGGAACGCCATGAGCGGCGATAACCTCCCCGCATGTGTCAAATACGTCATGCAGCTTCAAAACAGATCGGGCGGAAGGCCCCGATCGCCGATGCCTCCCGCTTCACAGATTCAAAGGGAGGCGATCAGGATGGCTCTGGAGGCGTAAACCGTCGAAAGCGATGATCCGTTTCCAAGCCCACGGAGATGTGAAGCGAGGGGTGAGAGATGATCGAAGTCAACGGGATAAGCAAACGGTTCGGTCCCATTGTAGCCGTTGACGATGTTTCGTTCAACATAAGCAGGGGTGAGATATTGGGTTTCTTGGGGCCGAACGGAGCGGGGAAAACCACCACGATGAGGATCCTCACCGGATATATCTTCCCTGACACCGGCACCGCAAAGGTCGCCGGATACGATATCTTCGAATCACCCATCGAAGTCCGAAAACACATAGGATACCTCCCGGAGAACAACCCTCTCTACACCGACATGAGCGTGTGGGATTACCTCGAATTCATCGCCCAGGTGCGCGATATACCGAAGTCCGAGCGTAGGAAACGCATAGATGAGGTGATCCAGATCTGCGGGCTCGAGAGCGTGATCTACAGGGATATCGAGGAGCTATCCAAAGGGTATCGACAGAGGGTAGGACTTGCGCAGTGCATGATCCACGACCCGGATATACTGATACTCGACGAGCCGACCTCAGGCCTTGACCCGAACCAGATCGTCGGTATACGGGAGCTGATAAAGGAGCTCGGCAGAGAGAAGACGGTCATCATCAGCACCCATATTCTCCCCGAGGTCTCGGCCACCTGCAACAGGGTGATCATCATCAACCGAGGCAAGATCGTGGCCGATGGCTCGCCTGATGAGCTGTCGGATATGGCAAAGGGGAAGCTCTCCATCTTCGTGAGCCTCAAGGCTCAGAAGGAGGATGTCGAAGCTAAACTATCCGAACTGCCTTGGATCGAGAGCTTCATCGAGGCGTCGTCAACTGAAGAGGGAGCCCTAAGATATAAGATAACCCCGTCGGATGGCGATGGAAGAACTGAGGAGCTTTTCAAGCTCGCCGTTCAAAACGGATGGATTATAACCGAGCTTTACAGGGAGAAGGCCACCCTGGAGGACGTCTTCAGACAACTCACCACACGGGATGAGGTGGCAGCATGAGCAACGTTATGGCCGTTATAAGGAAGGAGCTCAAGGGATATTTCAACTCGCCGATAGCCTATATATTCATCATCGTTTTCCTGACGCTATCGAGCTGGCTTTTCTTCAGGGGATTCTTCCTGATAGGCCAGGCCGATATGCGCCCCTTCTTCTCGCTTATGCCCTGGATCTTTCTATTCTTTGTGCCCGCCGTATCGATGAGGTTGTGGGCTGAGGAAAGAAAATTGGGAACGGTCGAGATCCTCATGACTTTGCCTCTTAAGGATTGGGAAACTGTGTTAGGCAAGTTCCTGGCCGGATTGACCCTGATCGGTATCGCCCTGCTGCTTTCGATTTCAATTCCGATAACTGTGTCCTATCTGGGTAATCCCGACCCAGGGCCGATAGTAGGGGGATATGTTGGAACTCTGTTGCTGGGAGCGGCTTACCTCGCGATTGGACTGTTCGCCTCCACGCTGACCGAGAACCAGATAATCGCCTTCATCATAGGCGTTGTGTTCTGCTTTATCATGTTGATCGTCGGTGAGGAGATAGTGCTCTTTTCGGTTCCCAGCTTTCTAACCCCCATATTCAGATACATCGGTCTCGCCGTGCACTTCTCCAGCATCGGCAGAGGCGTTATCGATTCCAGGGATATCATCTACTATCTCTCGGTTATCTCCTTTTTTCTTTATCTAAGCGTCCACGTGGTGCAAAGCCGGAGGTGGAGGTGAGGTATGGCTTCGAAGAGAATAAGATACGGGGGCTATTCGACGGCCTTTGTGTTGGTGGTGTTATGCATAATAGCCGTCTTGAACTTCATCTCCTCCCGCCACTTCCTGCGCGCGGATCTGACGGAGACGAAGGATTTCACCGTGTCTGACTCCACAAAACAGATCCTGGGATCACTCGATGATGTGGTGGACGTGAAGGTGTATTTCTCCAAGAGACTCCCACCGCATCTCATCGGACTGCGCAGACAGGTTAAGGATATACTGGACGAATACAAGGCCTATTCACACGGCAAGTTAAAGGTCAGATTTATCGATCCCAAGGGCGATCCCAAGGAGGAGGAAAGAGCGAGATTTCTCGGCATCCCTCAAGTTCAACTTCAGGTGATCGAGAAGGATCAGGCTCAGGTGATGAACGCCTACCTCGGTATAGCCGTGCTGTATGGCGATAAAAAAGAGGTTATACCGGTGGTAAGGGGCACGGAAAATCTGGAGTATGATCTGACATCGGCCATATTGAAGGTCTCCAGCAACGAGGAGAAAACCGTGGCCTTCCTCTCAGGACATAATGAGAGGGATCCATATGACGAGGAGGCCAACGGCTGTAGTATCCTACGTCAGGAATTGGAGAAACAGTACAGGGTGAGAAAGGTGGACACGTCCAGGGGGGACAAGATCCCCGATGATGTGGATACGCTCATAGTGGCAGGACCGGAGAAGCTGTCCGAGAGGGATAAATACGAGATAGACCAATTCATCATGCGGGGCGGCAGAGTTATATTCCTGATCGATCCGATCAAGATGGAATACGGCCTTTACGCCCAGCCGCTTGAGACGGGATTGAATGACATGTTGGAGCATTATGGCGTGAAATTGGGAAAAAACCTGACCTTGGACAGGTTCAACGAGAACGCCTCCTTTAGATCCGGATTCGTGACCTATTCGCTGCCATATCCGTTCTGGGTGAAGGTGATAAAATCGGGATTGAATAAAAACCATGTCGTGACGAGTGAGCTTGAGGACATCGTTCTGCCGTGGACCAGCTCGCTTGAGCCCAAGGAGGGGAACCCGAGCGTTAAAGTCGAAGTCCTAGCAAGTTCCTCCAGGTATTCCTGGACGATCAGGAGCCCGTATAACCTGAGTCCCAATCAAAACTTCGCCTCCAGGATCAAGGAGAGGAAATCCTATCCCCTTGTGGTAGCGTTAAGCGGTAAGTTTAAAAGTTTCTACGCTGACAAGCCGATCCCAAAGGTCGAAGGCGAAAAGGAGACCGGCAAGAACAAGAAAAAAGAGGAGAAAAAGCGGGAGACGATAAAGGAATCACAGAAGGAAACGCAGATCCTGGTGGTGGGTAGCTCTCATTTCGCCGCCAACAGCTTCGTCTCCCAATTCCACGAGAACCTCGTCTTCTTGCTCAACGCCGTGGATTGGATGACGCTGGGCAACAAGCTCATCGGCATCCGATCTCACTCCGTCACCGATAGGCCCCTTAAGGAGCTCTCCCCGGAGGGCAGGAATGCCGTCAAATGGCTTTCCACCTTCGGCATGGCCGCCCTCGTGGCGGTGGGGGGAGTGCTCAGGTTCTGGTGGAGAAGAGCTCGCGTTAAAGCTGGAGGTGTGGCATGAGGAGAAACCTTTACGTGCTTTTGATCATCCTCGCCTTCCTCGTTATAATCGCCCTTGTAATGGAAAGGCCTTTCGGCAAGGGGGAGAAGAAAAAGGAGGAAGCCCTGTTCCCAAGGTTCGACAGAGCACAGGTGGAGAAGGTCGAGATAACGGAAAACGGCGAGACGGTCGAGCTGAAGAGGGAAGGGGACGAATGGATCGTCCCCACGGCGAAGGGATATCCGGCGGATGAAACAGCCGTCGATAAGATGTTCGACGAGATGGATGAGATGACCACGAAGGAGCTCATATCCGAAAATCCCGACAAACACCCGAAGTTCAAGGTGAACGAGGACGGGATAGAGGTGAAGATGCTGGGTAAAAACGATAAAACGCTGGCCCATTTCTTTGTGGGTAAGATGGGTCCGGATTTCATAAGCACATATGTTCGCAGGGCCGATTCGAAAAAGGTATATCTCATCCCTAGAACGCTCAGGCCCGTCTTCGGCAAGGGTAAAACGGGATGGTGCGATAAAGAGGTGCTTTCCTTCAACGTCGATGACGTCTCAGAGGTTGAGATCGAGGATTCAGGTAGTTCGATCTCCCTTAAAAAGACGGATAAAGGATGGGAGATGACCAAACCGGAGAAAGCTGAGGCGGATAAGGATGCTGTCGAGGGAATCCTCAGGACGCTTTCCAATTTCAAGGCCGACGATGTGGAGATAAAGAAGAGCGAGAGCGAATGCGGACTTGATGTCCCTTCATCCAAAGTGATGATCAAGCTGAAGGACGGAACGGAGAAGATCCTGCGCTTCGGTAAGGAGCAGAACAGCAGGAGATATCTTAAGGTCGATGGCAAGGACCAGATATTCGTGGTCTACAAATATAGGGTAAGTAAGATCTTCAAGAAACCGGAGGATCTAAAGGCGAAAAAAGAGGGTGAAGAAAATGAAAAAACAGGAGGAAAGAAAGGAAAGTAAATCGAAGTGGGATGAAAGGATAAGCCGTTTTAAGGGTTCGTCAGCTTACGAATACGTTCAGGTTATATTCGTGGCCTTCGCCGTGGTTTTCGGTTTCCTGAGACCCTTTATCATAGAGGCATATGAGATCCCCACCGGCTCGATGCGCGATACGCTTCTGGAAGGAGATAGAATACTGGTGTGTAAGTTCATATACGGGATCAAGATCCCGTTCACCGACTGGAGGGTCTTCGATTACCACAAACCACAGCGGGGCGACATCTTCGTCTTCATTCCCCCCCATGAGCCAAATCGGAATTTCGTCAAAAGGATCGTCGGCGTAGGGGGGGATGTGATCGAAACGCGCGGCAGACATCTCTATGTCAACGGCAAGCTTATCCACGACGAATCCTACACCAGACATGAGCCGAGGCCGCTGCCCGATTTCGGCCCATATCGGGTTCCAAAGGGGTATGTGTTCGCCATGGGGGATAACAGGGACCGAAGCAACGACAGCAGGTTTTGGGGGCCGGTCCCGCTTAATAACATCAAAGGAAAAGCCTTCATCATATATTGGTCTCAGGGCGGAAAGCTCTGGCAGTTAAATAAAATCAGGTGGAGGAGGATAGGGAAAATCCTCCACTCTCAGTTCTCGGTGGGTGAGGATCTAGCGCTTAAGCGAGATCCTGTAGGAATATGAATCGTTAGATATCTCGATGTTCAGCTTGTCCTCTCTCGCCAACCATCCAAGCCCCATCATCAGGAGCGTGGATGAGAGGGATAGATTTTTCCTGAGGGTTGAAAGCGTTACCGGAGCGGTCTGTTTATCGAGGAATCTCCAGATCTCGCCCGCGGCGTTTCCGATGGTTTCTATCATCTGATTCACCTCTGAGGTGGGATGGTATTTCTTCCTAGAGTGTATCATATCATCCCCCCTTTTCGTCAAGCTTCAAGACCACCCGATCCACCCTCTAGTTTGAATATGAAACAGATAAAATTGCGAGCGCTCTTATTTCCCTTGAGTGTAGTATCTATGGCTAATTGTCCGCCGTCCACCGTCCGCGGTCCGCAGCGGAATAACGGCGGACGGCGGACTGCCGACTGCGGACGGTAGCTTTAAAAATCTCCGCTACACTCAGCGATAATATGAGCGAGGCTATTTTGTAGGTCAGCTTCCAGTATTTCCGATATAATACCTCCAGGTTCTTCTTATCCTCTGACGAGGAGATCTTGATAAGTTGAGCGTTACGATCGAGCATATCCTTTATCCCTATCCTACCTTCGGTTATCCGGATCAGTAATTCATGGAGATTCCCAGCTCAAACGAGGTCTTGTGTATGGTCTCATATCCCTCGCCGTCCTCGCGCTGACGGAACCTATATTCGTGCACTAAAACCAGTTCTAAGGGCGGGAAGACCTCAAATCCTATCTTAAGCGTGAAGGCGGATTTTTCGTCCAGATCGAATGTATCTTTGAAGTTTTCTATCCCAAGCTTGGTATACCTGCCTCGAATGGAAACCCTCTCTATAAGCCCTGTTTCGATGATCTCGGCCTGTACCTTTGGGATGTCTCCGACGTAATCCTCGAAGCTCGCCCATGTGAATACCTTCCGAGGTAGACCCCAGGCAAACAGGGAGTAGATCCCTTTCTTACCCTCCTCCTGGAGGATCAACTCGACGCCATCCGTCGTCTTGATCCGTTCGTAAAGATAGTTAAACGGTGTGGGGGTGAAATCTTCACCGAACATTCTGTATTCCACCTTCAGCCTTGCTCCCATGGGCAGTTCAAATCCCAATCCCGTCGCGTTTCCCCTACCGTGCCCGTTTATAAAGGCGGCTTCATCGTAAAGCGTCACCTCGGTCAGTTCGTTTCTCAAAAGGGGCAGGCTTACGTCGAATCCGTAAACCGTAAAAGGCTCCTCATCCTCCCTGTTGGGGTTCGGGTCCACATCCGTGATGTATGTCCCGCCTATGGTTAATCTATCGATGAGAGGTAGATCCATACCAACAAGCGGCCTGACGTAGGCCCTTCCGCCGAAAAGTGAGGGTTCGGAGACGTTATTCAACACCGTTTCCACACCGGCGATCTTTGAGTTCAGATCTAACCTCAGTCCTCGTCTATCGTAATTGGAATATCCGCCCATTATCAGTCCGTGGCCGATGAAGACGTTATCCAGAGCGCCGTAGACGAAATAGATCCTCTCACGCCTGTATCCATATCTGAGATATCTCACCATCCTCAGGTAATCGCCCGGATCGTCCCATTTCTCGCCGTCCTCCCCCCTTATGCCCTCGTCGGGATTGTAGAGGAGGACGACGTCGAAGCCGATGCCTATCTTATCCAGGTTGAGCTCGGGCTGAAGCTGAAATCTGTAGAATGGTTTCAGCTCGCCGTTTTCATCCTTGATCATAGTTAGCCCTGTTAACCCCGAGATTCTCCCCTTCGGGTATGATATGAACTCATCAGGGATGAGCTGAGCCCAGCTTATCCCCACCAATATGACAAGTGATAAGAGACATACAAAAAGCCTTGATATCCTCCCCATGATTTCCTCCTTATTACTCCTTCTCCTCCCCCGTCCGCAGGTACCTCCAATAGATCGCTATCCTATCCCGTTTCCATATCAGAACTGGAATGGAGTACCCGACCAGAAGGGCGAGGATGGAGTATCTGAGTTTGAGGTTGGAGATATTGAAGATAAGGATAAGCGGCACAGCGGCCAGCGTCACGCCGTAGATCATCGTCCTGAGCCCAGCCGCCATCCCCAGGTATCTGTTGGTGAACCTCAGCGGCAGAAACCACGTGATCAGACAGTAAGACAATCCGAGTATGAAGAGCCAGAGAGGCAGCAATCCCGTACGAACGAACCCCAGCCATACCATTCCCATCATGAACCCATCTGCCACGTGCTCGAAAGCTGCCCCGAACCTTGTCTTGGCGTTGAGCCTGCGCGCCATCGTTCCGTCTATCCAATCGGCCGTCTCACCTATAACGAGTAAAATCAGCGCTAGGAAAAACCTTCCATTCGTTATACCGTTGTATATCGCCACGGCGATCGGTATCCTAGAAGCAGTTACCAGATTAACCGTTATTTTGGCTGCGCTACCTCCTCCTTTTTTCCCCCTCACTCCTTCACACCTGAGGTGCGGCCGCACCTTAATAATGCATGCAAGCTAAAGGTTACGGCTACGGAATTGAAAAGCGACAAAATCATACCATTTGTCCCCCACGGTGTCAATAAGCGATATATCCTCACTATCTCAGCAGGTAATCCGTCCCAGGATGGCCCATGTGCTTGATCGTCTCCCCCCTCACCATAAAAACGACATCCTCCGCAATGTTGGTTGCTAGATCTGCCACCCTCTCCAGATCCCTAGCAATTAATATCAGGTTCAACCCCCTCTCTATCGTCGAGGGATCGCTTATCATGTAGGTTATAAGCTCCCTCGTTATCTGATCCCTCAGGTTATCGACTGTATCATCTCTGGAGCAGACATCCACGGCAAGTTTGGGATCCCTGTTTGTGAAGGAGTTGAGGCTATCCCTGAGCATGCCGGCCGATTCCTGAGCCATTCTCGGGATATCTATAAGCGGTTTGACGGGCGGTTTTGATATGAGGAAGATCGCCCTTTCGGCTATGTTCACCGCGTGATCTCCCACCCTCTCAAGGTCGTTGTTGATCTTCATCACCATCGTGACCGTCCTTAGGTCGGATGCCTTAGGCTGATACAGGGCCAGTGCGTTGATACACATCTCGTCTATCTCTATCTCGAGCTCGTTCACCTTCGGCTCCTGCTTCTCCACGACGCTGCGAGCCAGATCCTCATCCCTTTCGACGAGTGCCCTGATGCTCTCCCCGATCATCCTCTCGACGATTGATCCCATGAAAAGAAGCTTCTCCTTGAGCTGAGACACCTTCACCTCAAGCATGTCAAGCTCCTCCTCATCCGAATTTCCCTCTCAGGTAATTTTCGGTTCTTTCGTCCTTCGGGGCGGTAAACAGCTTTTCGGTTTTATCGAACTCCACCAGCTCTCCCAGCATCAGGAAGGCCGTGTAATCGGCCACTCGGGCCGCCTGCTGGATGTTATGTGTGACGATGACGATCGTGTAGTTCCTCTTAAGCTCCTCTATAAGCTCCTCGAGCTTTGCGGTGGAGATAGGGTCAAGCGCCGACGCCGGCTCATCCATCAGAAGCACCTCCGGCTCGATCGCTATCGCCCTGGCGATACAGAGCCTCTGCTGCTGCCCTCCCGAAAGATCAAACGCCGATGCGTTGAGCTTGTCTTTCACCTCATCCCACAGATTGGCGCTTCTGAGGGCCTTTTCGACCTTATCGGCGATCACCTTTCGATCCTTTACCCCGTGGATCTTCAACCCGAAAGCCACGTTTTCAAAGATGGATTTGGGAAACGGATTGGGTTTCTGAAATACCATTCCGACCCTTTTGCGCAGCTCATATACGTTCGTATCGTCCGAATAGATATCCCGTCCATCCAGCAGCACCCTGCCCTTGACTCTGGCGTTCGGGATCAGGTCGTTCATCCTATTCAGGCATCTCAACAGAGAGGATTTCCCGCAGCCGGATGGCCCGATTATGGCGGTCACCTGATTTTCCTCCACGACGAGATCGATATCCTTAAGCACATGTTCCTGGGCATACCAGAGGTTCAGACCCTCGATGACGATCTTAGGAGCCATTCTCACCACCTCTTAATCTTTACATACCTCGCCCTCAGGTAAAAGGCCATCATATCGAGCGAAAGCACCATCAGCAAAAGCACAAGAGCCGTCCCGAAGGCTATGGGCCTTACGGCCTCTATGTCCTCATGCTGGGTCGATAGCACGAAGAGATGATATGGCAAAGCCATAAATTTTTCAAGTGGCGATCTGGGCAGATGTCTCAGATAGAAGGTGACCCCGGTGAAGAGTATCGGGGCTACCTCGCCTATGGCCCTGGCCATCGCCAGCAGAACCCCTGTGACTATCCCCGTGAGCGAATAGGGAAGGACGTTATGCCATATCGCCTCCCACCTCGTCGCCCCTAAAGCCAACGCCCCCTCCCTGAAAGATGAGGGAACCGATCTTATCGCCTCCTCGCTGGCCGTGATTATCCAGGGAAGGTTCATCAATCCCAAAGTCAAACCCGATGCGAGGACAGATGGGCCGAAGTTGAAGAGTTCCACGAAGACTGCTACGCCGAAGAGACCGTAGACCACAGAGGGTATCCCCGCGAGGCTCCTTATGGAACTGCGAATCAATCTGGTGAGGAGGTTATCCGCGGCATACTCTGAGAGGTATATTCCCGCACCCACCCCGACAGGGGCGGAGAACAGAAGGGAAATCAGGGCCAGATAGAGCGTTCCGATGATGCAGGGGAATATCCCTCCCTCTTTCATCCCCTCTCTGGGAGGCCGGGTGAGGAATTGCCAGCTCAAAACCCCTATTCCGTGGCTCACGAGATAGAAACCTAGGAACAGGGTGAACCCGATCGTGAGGATAAGCGGAAGGCTTAATATGGCGAATCCGATTCTTTCACCTCTCTCCGTCATATCTGAAACCTCGCTCGCTCCCTTTTAAGCATCGATTCGGCTATCAGGTTGGTCATAAGGGCCACGATGAATAGCAGCAGGCCCAGGGCGAACAGGGCATAGAAGTGGGTCGTCCCGAACGGCACCTCACCCAGTTCTATTGCTATCGTCGAGGTTATAGTTCGGACGGGATCGAATGGGGAGAGAGGTATGATTGGAGCGTTGCCGGCGACCATCAATACGGCCATCGTCTCGCCGATCGCTCTTCCGAAGCCTAGCATCAGAGCAGCGATTATACCGGGTTTAGCGGCCGGCAGTATAACCTTCATTGAAGCCTGCCAGTTGTTGGTGCCGAGAGCGAGGGCCGCCTCCCTATAGCTCATGGGAACCGCCCTGAGGGCATCCTCGGAGATAGAGATTATCGTTGGAAGGGCCATCACCCCCAAGAGTATCCCTCCGTTGAGCAGATTCAAACCGGAGTAGACCTTGAATATCTTCGCTATCAAAGGCGAGATAACCGTCAACCCGAAGAAACCTATCACCACTGACGGGAATCCGGCGAGGATCTCGATCAAAGTCCTGACAAACATCCTTACCCTCCCTTTGAGCCTCTCCGATATAAAGAGAGCACTCGCTATGCCGGTCGGAGCGGCTATCGTGAGGGCGATGGCCGTGGTGAAAAGCGATCCGACCGCCAGCGGAACTATCCCATATTTCGGCTCTCCATAGGCCTCCGGATTCCAGACCGTCCCAAGAAAGAACTTCAAGGGGCTGATCTCCTTGAAAGCCCGACCACCGTAAAAGAGAAGCAGACCGAGGATGCCGATCAGAACCGATGCTGCCAGGAGAGCGGAACCGAAGAGAGAGAAGCTGACCAGCCTTTCCTTGACCAGCCTCGTCCTCAATCCTTTCATCGATTCCCCTCTAAAACCCTGAGCTCCTTCGCCTTTTGCTTCTCGGCTATCCTCAAAAACCCGACCTTCTCAACCACTTTTTGTCCCTCATCGCCGATCTCGAACAGGATGAAATCCCTGACCATGCCTTTTGGGACTCCGTTCGTATACTGCTGTAGCGGCCTTATGAGCGGATAATCCTTCGGATCGGGTTTCCTCACGCCGGGTTTAGATGGGGTCAGGAAGAGAAGCGGGGAGAGGTATCTTAACGGCCTGCCCTTTTCCCGTTTTCCGATCTTCAACACCTTGATCCCTTCCGCTCCTTTAACGTATCCCAGCCCGACGTATCCTATACCGGATCTGTCATGCTTGACGGCTTCTACGATCTGAGCATTTCCGGCCATCTGTCGCATTCTAGGGGAGTAATCCCCCCTCAGGACGTGCTCTCTGAAGAAGATGAACGTCCCGGAAGAGGGCTGCCTGCCGTAGAGGTTGATCCTCATCTTCGGCCCGCCTACATCCTTCCAGTTCCTGATCTCACCCCGATATATCGCTCCCAACTGCTCCATCGTGAGTTTATCGACGGGATTTTCGGGATTAACTATGATGGAAAGTCCGTCCATGGCTATGATGAACTCGACGGGGTTAATTCCGCGTTCTTCGGCCCTTTTAATCTCCCCGGGTTTGATCTTCCTGGAGGAGTTAGCTATATCGACCTTGTTGTCGATCAGAGCGGCGATTCCGACGCCCGATCCACCGCCGACGACGGATATCTCCGCGTCAGGATGGCTCTCCATATATCTTTCAGCGAGCTGTTGAACCAGGTTCAGAAGCGTGTCTGAGCCTTTAATCAGGATCTCATCCGCCGATGCGACGGATAAGGCGAACCCGATCACAAGCAGCGAAAACACGAAACCTTTCATCGCAACAACCTCCAAAACGGTTGATCTCCTCGATATTATACAAACCTAAGGTTAAGAATCGGTAAAGACCGGGTTATTTCTCAGTTAAGATACGGTAATGTCGCTTGATCCGTCGGCGGATTTCCCATCCGGAGGGGAACCTTGTCTCGGAAGGAAAGATATGGTATAACCTTCCAAAGCCGTAACGAGGGATGCGGTCCACCGTCCTGATTGGCCTCTGGAACAAGTTAGGGAGGTGAAGATGGAACCCGATCTCCCGGAGGAATTGGAAAAAGCCGTAAGGAAAATCGTGCACGAGATAAACGATACGCTCGGCGCTATCCTCTCGGTCGTTCGATTCCTTCAGCGGGAAAGATCCGAAGATAAGCTGGAGAGGGGTTTGAAGATCATAGAGGAAATAGCCCGGAACGGGATCGAATTCGCCTCAAAGCTGAGGAAGATCATACCGGATGAGCCCCAGGAAAACGAGTTTAAAGAGATAGATCTCATAGGTGTCCTGAGAAAGTTGATCTCCCAGCTACGCTATCCCGATCTGATCGACGCCGAGGTCGTCCTCAACACCGGACCGCTGGAACGCTTAATCGTGAGGGGAAATGGGAGAGAACTTTGCATGGCCTTCGAGGAGATAATCAGAAACGGCCTGGAAGCCATAGACGAAAACGGTATGATCGAGGTGAGGATCAACCGTTGTGGCGATGAGGCGATTGTGGAGTTCATCGATACGGGCTCAGGTATGGAGGAGGAGACGATGGCCCAATCCTTCAAGCCCTTTTTCTCAACGAAAGGTGAAGGACATCTGGGATTAGGACTCAACGTGGCGAGAGGGATCGTGCTTAAGCATGGGGGCCGCATAGAGGTGGAGAGCAGAGTGGGATTGGGGACAAGGGTGAAGATCGCCCTACCGCTTAGTCGCCGTTGAACTCCCTCACCGCCTCAAACATGGCGACGATGTTTTCCGGTTGTATTCGTCCACTTTTTCGGGCTTAAGCCCGATCACCATTCCGTATCGATGAACCTTTTAACCCATATGCGTTCACCTCCCGATTTGGATCGGCACCTCATATCTCTGACCTGTGGATTTATCGATCAGTATGATTTTGTCGCCTATCCTCTTGACGTTGGGCAGTTTTCTCCCAAGGGCATCGATCGCCATCACGTCCCCCACGGCGTTTGAGATAAAGGGGTTAAGCCTGGAGAATCTGACGGCGAAGTCCTCCTTCGAAGTAATCGGTTTGAACTTCGGTGTATGGCAGGTCGAGCAGGTTACGGCCCGTTTCTCCCCGAACATAACCTCATCGCCGAGATGACAGTTAATGCAGCCTAGCTCCCTCACGCATCTGGGTGAGCGACGATGCTCCTCCGACGGTGAGGAATGGCATCTCAGGCAGCGGAATGATGGGATGGCCGTCGTGATCCTATGGCTTCTTCCGATCCCATCCTTTGAATCCCTCATGGCCACATCACCACCTTCATACCTGCCTGAATCGCTCAGATCGTAGTGACATTCAAAACATCTTCTGATCTTTTCGTGCTTGATCGAACCGACTATGTCCTTATGACACGAGCTCCCGCCGCAGCTTTCCTCATCCGATCTCACGAGCCCTTTATGGGCTGCTTTCACATCAAGGGCGAGCCGGTCTCCTCCGTGACAGGCGATACATCCGGTCCTTTCAACAGGGTGATTCGGCGATATCCCCTCCAGGCCGAGATGACATGTCAGACATCTCTCGCTCTCCCCCCTTTCGTTCCTGAACTGTATGATCAACTTCTTACCCCTGGCCGCCATTTCGATCTTCCTTTCAAGAGGGGATCTTTCGGGACGGCTTATCCTAACTTCCCCTTCTCTAAGCTGAGCTCTCATGATCTGGTGATACCTCGACTGGTATCGCTTCCAGGGTTTGAGCTCCTCCTTCAGCAAGGCAGCCGCTACCGAGAGGATCATCAATGTCGATAGGGCGATGGGGATTATTCTCTCCCTCATCCCAGTAACCTCACCGCTGAGAGCCCGATGGCCAAGGCACCGATCAGGGCTGTTACGGCCAGAGGCAGAAAACGGTTAAACCTGTAAAGCTTAGGCGCCAGGAGGAGAAGCCCGAAGGTTAACGCCGGCAGAATCACCCCGCCCACAAGCGATGAGGTATGAAACAGCATCTCCTGTATCCAGAGGAACATCCACGGGGCGTTCGCCTCCTCCGTCGGCGTTCCGTATTCGTGTCTTGCGCCTATGGGTGGGATCAGAAGGAAGGAGAGCGCCAGAAGTATCACCAAGGCGAGGGTCATGTAGATCAGCTCCTGCCCGATCATCCCATAGACCTCCTCATCGTTCTCCCTTCCGGATATCCACCTCAGATATAGGCTCAACCTTCTCCTGGTGCAGGGCCAGCATTTCGAATTCAGGAGGGCGAAGATCAGAAGCGGGATGCCGAAACAGTGCCAGACGAAAAACCTTGTCAGAGCGGGTTGGCCGATATCATCTTCGCCGACCGCCATCCGGTAGAGCTCCCCTCCCACCAGCGGCAGATGCTTGATCAGATTCACGCCCACCGATAGCGCCCAGTACGTGCTTTCATCCCATCTCAAAAGATATCCGGTGAAATCCACGGCCATCACCGCGATCAGGATCAACACGCCCAATCCCCAGCTATAGCTACAGCTCAACCTGAACCTGCCGATGATAGCCATCCTGAGAAGATGCAGCGCGGATGAGATGACCATCAGTTGAGCGGCCCAATAGTGGAGTGATCTGACCAGCCAGCCGAACCGGACGACATAGGTTATATCCTTAACCGATTCGTTGGCATCCTCCACATGTGGGACGTAATAGAAGGCGAGCAGGATTCCGGTGATGACTTGCATTAGAAAGAGGGCGAAGGCAAGCCTGGAGAAGCAGAACCCACCGATCATCTCTTGTTTATCTCACGTCTCATCCGGCGCATTCTCTCCCGCCTTTCCATCTCGTCCTTTATCGAGAGCGCCTCGCGCCGATACGACCGCATCAGGATGCCAAGCCTTTCGGCCTCCTCCTCTTTCCCCTCCTCCCTCAATGTTGCTATCCGCTGATTGAGCACCTCAACTCCCCTTTGGTATCCCATCAGCTTTATGCGCTTGATCTCCATCATATCGACGATCTCGTTTATGGCGTGGCTGTGGTTTATGACCATCTCGATCGCCATCTCCATGCCCGATACGTTCCCATCCTCGGCGCATTTTCTGGCGTATTCCATGTTCTCGCGGATCAACTCCCGTCTTTCCCCCTCGGTTAAGGGGGATTGAGGTTTTTCCCTCCTTCTGCGGAACATAGCATCACCTTAGACATGGATGATGTTTCCTATGCCCTGTTCATCCAGACCGTCATGGGGCCCGGATCTCTATTGGCCCAGGCGTAGTACGGAATGGCGGTTATCCTCACCGGCCTTTCGGTTTGGGAGACAGATCCGATCGGCAGATAGAGCTTGTCCTCCCATATCCCCATCTCAGAGGCGATCCCGTCGCACTTGACCGTCATCACGCCGCCCAATAGATCGGGCCTGAATTCGGCGATGGGTTCGGAATTAACCCTGATCCCGGCACACCAGACGTCGAAGCCCGGATTATCCTCATGCTCCAGACAGAAGATGATCGGTCCCCGCTTGAAGGCTATCCTGTTCCAGCTCGATTCGACCCTGGGATGAGCGGTCAACATCTGAACTCTCATCGGGATCGAAAGCTCGACTTTGTCCCCTTTACGCCATGACCTTTTAAGCTCGAAATATCGGCCCGGCTGGACATCTGAGGCGATCTTCTGACCGTTCACCGAGATATCCGCGCCGTCGCACCAGCCCGGTACCCTCAACATCAGCGAAAATTCGGGTTCGCTTTCAGGCTCGATCGTGATTTCCACTTCGCCATCCCAGGGATACCTTGTCCTCTGGGTCAATCTGATCCTATTCCGGTCGAGCGATATCTCAGCGGTGTTGGAGGCGTAGAGGTGAACCCAGATCCCTCCCTGAGATGTGGAATAGATCTCGCCCGGAACGGCGCCGATGAGCCTGATAATGTTGGGGGGACAACATGCGCAGCCGAACCATCTCTGTCGACGATGTTCCCCTCTATCTGAGAGGGGATTGACGTAGAAGTAGCATTTCCCGTCGAGGGATATGCCCGATAGCGCCCCGTTATAGATCGTCAGCTCCATCACATCAGCGAATTTCTCCTCTCCGCTTGCGAGCAACATTCTCCAGTTCCACATCGCGTTCGCCACGGCGGCGCACGTCTCGGCGTAGGCATGCTCATTGGGCAGTTCGTAATCGCCGCCGAACGCCTCGCCCTGATGTCTTGCCCCGACGCCTCCCGTCACGTACATCCTGCGTTGAGTCATATTGTGCCACAGGCGCTCGAGGGTTTCCATCAGGGCGTTTTCGCCCGTCTCCATATAGATATCGGCCGCGCCGCAGTTGAGGTAGATGGATCTGACGGCATGGCCCACCACCTCGTCTAGCTCCCTGAAGGGTTTATGGTCTATGTGATATGGGCTCCCGCCTATCACGCCTCTTCCGCGCTGATCGACGAAGAACTGTGAGAGCTCCAGATATCTCCGATCGCCGGTCTCCCTGTAGAGCTCTACCAGTGCCATCTCTATCTGCGGATGGCCGGGCGTTCCGGGTCGTTTATCCGGGCCAAAGGTCTCATAGATGTGATCCGCGAATCGTATGGCGACATCCAGCAGTTTCCTCCTGCCGGTTGCCCTGTGATAGGCCACGGCGGCGTGGAACAGATGTCCGGCGCAGTAAAGCTCATGCATATCCCGCAGATTGCTCCATCTCTCCTCCCCCTTCTCAAAGGTGTAGAAGGTGTTCAGGTATCCGTCCTCACGTTGTGCAGCGGCGATCTCGTCTATCACTTTATCGGCCATCTCCTCGATCTTCGGGGCTCTCTCATATGCCAGCGAGTAGGCGCATCCTTCGATCCACTTGTAGACGTCTGAATCGTTGAAGTATATCCCCTTGAACTCGCCCTTGATCTTGCCTGAGGCGCGCCTGAAGTTATCTATCCTGCCTGTCTCCTCCATAAGCTCATACTGCGACGGCAGGGTTACCTCCCTCATCTGACGCAGTCTCGCCGCCCAGAACTCGTCTGTCATCCTCACGGCGCCTATGGGAACCGGCTTAAGCTGCGCCGCGGGGCTTTCAGTTGTATCGACGACGACCGATCTAAGCTCTCCCACCTCTCCCTCCTCATTAGCGTCCGCAGTCGGCAGTCCGCCGTCCGCCGATATTTTACTGCGGACAGCGGACGGTGGACGGCGGACGAATTGGTTTTAAGTAGAGGCTACACTCAAGGGAAATAAGATCGGTTCTATTCCATAATTTTCCTTACAATTCGGATTCTCTCTTCATCATCTCGAGGAATATGTGGCAGTTTATATAGCTGCCATGATATGTCGAACGCGAAGCTTTCACCCTTTTTCGGCCGATGTATAGGGCTTAAAAGCTCAAGCTCGACGTATTTCAGCGGATCAGGGTTGGTGTAGATCTCGATGTTACAACCTCCATCCGGATATTCGGCCTTCGGATAGAAGCTGCAGCGCTGTATGAAGAGCAGGTCGCCATGGAAGGATGCCAGCCATCCCGCGGGTGAATCCGCTCCCACCTTGGTCGCCTTTTCAGGATGACGTCGTATCAGGAGCAGATCTCCGCGTCGAGATCGATATGTCTCCTCCACCTCACCACCGCCGAGCAGCTTGAAACCTTCGGGGAATTCGCTTTTCGGGTTTAAGGGCATAAGCGCCAGATCGGGGGTTTTTATCTGAGTCACGCTCCATATGATCATATTCATCACCGGCGGGCTGAGTTTCTTCACCCTCTGTCTGATCAGCAATCGGGAGCTATCGGATGAGAGACGAAGCTCGCGTATCACCTGAGCGCCGTAGTGAGGGCTTACCGGTGAGGTCAGGCGAATCCCATCCGGCAGGACCTCGAACGAGAAGGTACCTCCGTCGAACGCCTCATCTGGAGGCCATCTCCTTCCCATCACATCGGCCCATTCGTTTTGAGGCGCGGGCCAGACCTTATCGCCGCCGAAATTGGCCCAGACGCCTTTTGGGGCATCCGATCTCAGCTTGCCGCTCCAATCGGGATTATCCCATAACACGTTCTCCCCATCCAGGAAGCGATACAGCATGATACGGCCGATCCGCGGCACCGCTATCACCTCGACGATGCCATTGGTGATCCGACAGGAGTCGGGCCAACCGTGATAGGTCAACCTCTCCACCTTCACCCTAGCGTCAGCCGGAAGGACGAAGGCTATCAGCAACAACATCAAAAGCGGCCTCAGATGCCCCACATACATCCTCATCATCCGATGTCCTTCTCTCTGCCCAACATGCCCTTTATGATCACATCCACTGCCTCATCCTCCCTCAGCCCCCGCGCCATCAGGGTCAGAAGCTGTTTCCTGTCGACGCTTCCTATGGCTGCTTCATGCGTCACCTGGGCGGTGGGATGTGTGACGGTGGCGATCGGAACCATCTTTATCCCTTCCCTCCGAGCACTTTATGTGCATATCTCCTGACGGGTGATCTGGGATCGTCCAGATATCTTCTGACGATCTCCTCTCCCATGGGATCGCCGAACTTCATCAGAACCTGACCGGCGGCGATATCCACGCTCCAACGCATGGAGCTTTCCACGGCGCCTCCGCTGAGTTTAACCGGCATGTCGGGAAGTTCGCTTTGGACGTATTCTCTGATCGGGTCGACGCACGAGGGATCTCCCATCTTGCCAAGGGCCTTTATGAGGAAGGTGGCGGAATGCGGATCTATATCCGGTTCGCGAAGGATATTCGCGAGGTCGGGCGCGGCTTCACTATACCCTATCATCCCCAGAAGTATCGCCGCCGCTATACGCCTGGGAACGGCCCTCGGATCGCTCAGTTCTCTGTGTTCCTCGGTTAAAGCCCGTCTCAGTTCAGGGGCGGCTTCGACACGCCTCAAGATTCCGAGGGCGATGGCGGCGGAGAACCGAAGCTCCTTATCGTCTGATGAGAGAAGCTCAAGAAGCCTGGGAACGGCTTCACCGCCGTATCTCGTGATCTGCCATATCGTTTCGGAGTTATCCTCCTCCGCCAGTTTCCCGATCAGTTCGTTAAGCCCCGGTTTTGGCGAGACGGGTTGTTCCATATAATGGGCTTTATCCAGGACGGTGGGCTCGAGCACCCCGCTTTGCACCAGTATGGCCTGTATTTTCTTGGGATCGAGCTGTCTCGGAGGTATACCCTGCTTGGCCGAAAGCGCCGCTGCTATCCCTGCCGCCTCACCGATGACCTCCATCGTTTTCTGCATCCTCAACGCCATCTGAGCGTCATGATCGGCTGAGATCGCCCTACAGGCGACGATCAAGTTCTCAATCCCTTTAGGCAGGAGCGATCGGTATGGCACATCACATCCTATCTCTTTACCCCATAAGCCCAGGATCGACACCCATATCTGGGCCAGTTCGCTCTCGTTTTCATAATCGACGGCGTGATTGTCGTAATTCGCCCAGCATCGAGCGATGACATCGGGGAACCTCCTATTTTCGATCTGATCCATGAGCGTCAGCACATAATCGCCGATCACCCATCTGCTCTCGCGGACGCCGAGCATGGTGGCGATTTCGATATATCTATCGGATTCCCTGTATCCTTCATCCTTCCACAGGTGTGATCTCGCTTCCAGGAGCGCTTTTGATATATCCCTTATATCCGAAGGATCAAGCCATCCTGCATCGAAGTTAACATATCTCAATCCTTTCTCCTCCAGCTTCACCGGCGGCAACGAGTAGGGCTGTGTGAACCCGTCCGTTTCCCTGCCCACTCTAAACTCCGCCCCGGCCATGGCGGCTATATCCCCATCACCTGTGGCATCCACGATCACCTCAGCCATTATAGCCTTTCGTCCTGATATGTTTTCGACTATAACGCCTCTGACGGTATTTCCCTCCATGATCACGCCCACGGCTAAGGTCTTCAGATAGGTTCTGACCTTCGCCTGACGCGCCATTTCCTGTAGCACGAGTTTCTTGCATTCGGGATGTAAGCCGAAGGATTTGATCTCGAATCTCTCCTGAAGCTTGAGGGTTTTTCTTTCGATCTCAGCCTGCAGTCCGCCTCCTACGCCGTAATAGTATACGTGTACCTTGCCGGCTGTGGCGGTTCCACCGAGGAAAGGATTACTTTCCACAAGCACCACATCGGCCTCTCGCCTCCCGGCGGCGATCGCGGCCGGAACGCCTGCCGTTCCACCACCCACAACCAGCACGTCGGCTTTATCGACGATCTCGATCTCCCTTGAGGGGAGATCGATGGATCGACAGTCATCTCCGATCCATACCGGCTCTCGAACCTCCATCCCTGTTATCCTCCCCTTCGGAGCACGCCAGTTATAAATCTGCCGGTGCTTTCCCCAAGCTGGATAGCGTTTGAAAATTGATACAGGAACGGCTGTATCACCTGATCGACGGAGATATGAGGGCTGCAGACCAGTATACCTCTAAGCCCGCGAGGTCTAAGACATCCATATGGGATATAGAACAATGCGGTCTCCTCGTTCATATCCTCCATATAGGTCACAGCACATCCCACCCCCGGCGGAACGATATGCTCGGCTATAGCTTCATGAAAGGTCACCATATCCTGGCCGACGATCCTGGGGCCGTTGAGGAACAGCGGTTCATCGCTGATCCCCGTGAGCATGGCGTTTTCAAATCCAGGCACGTTTCCCTTCAGATAGTTCATGATCTCGAAAACCTTTCTCATCGAGTTGAAGCTGGCCGTGGAGAAGGATCTGGGATTTGTGGGATTGTATCTGCCGTAAAGGTAGAAGGTGACGATCAGTTCGCCGTTCCAGAGGGTCGGATCGATATAGACTCGATCGTCAGCGAGCTCCATCTCAGAGGGCACCCTGACGACGACGGGCGTTTCCAGAGCGGAGTTATTGACTACGAATGAGCTCCTGACCGTTATAAACTCGTCCTCCCTCTGAAAGCGAGCACCCGCCAAACGGGCGACCACGGCCCCATCTGAGGCATCGACCACCAGATCACACGAGATGATCTGCCTTCCGGATTTATTGGCGATTATGACCCCTTTAACGGCCCCGTCCTCGACAACCGCCCCGCTTGCCTTGGAGAGGAAATAGATCCTTACGAGGGATTCCCGAAGGAGCCTATCCAAAACAAGCTGTAGTATAGAGACATCGATCCTATTCCTCTTATACCCCCCCGCTTCCTGTAATATCCCGATTATCTCCTCCTTTATCGCCGGCGAGAGGACCTTATCGGTTTGGTCCAGAATACAGGAACGGGATGAGACCACCTCCTTACCGAGGTAACTCCTTTCGGCAACCAGGACCGTATCCATCCCTTTCCTCGCTGTGGCCACGGCGGCGGCAACTCCCGAAAGCCCTCCGCCCACGACCACCACGTCGCATTTATCCAACATCGGCAGAGTAACCCTATCCTGAACGATCACATCCACGGTTGTCTCACCCTCCAAGCTTTACACACCGCAAAAGGATACCAAACTTGGGGATACAATGTCAAACGTAAAATGTCGATCATACGGCGTCAGCCGACTGCCAGCGTTGAACGTTATATTCCTCTGCTTCCCCCATCAGGGGAGGGTTTAAATCCCGCTTGAGATCAGGAGATTCAAAATGGATGTTCTGATACGTGGAGGACAGGTGATAGACGGAAGTGGAGGAGAACCCGTGAAGGCCGATCTCCTCATACGGGGAGAGAGGATCGAGAGGATCGGTCGGTTGCCCTCGGAGATCTCGGATAAGGTTCAGACCGTCATAGATGCCACCGGCCTGATCGTCGCCCCCGGGTTCATCGACGCACACGGGCACACGAGCTATGAACTTCTGGTCGAACCCTCGGCGGAGAGCAAGGTCGCCCAGGGTATCACGACCGAGATATCCGGCAACTGCGGTTTCTCGCCCGGACCGCTGCTGATCGAACCCCTCCGGCGTGAACGGGATGATTGGTGTTCCAGATACGGGGTTGAGGTGAGGTGGCGGAAGATCGGGGAATTCCTGGATATACTGGAATCGCAGGGGATAGGATACAACTACGCCACGATGGTCGGTCACGGCGTGATCCGAGCCGATGTCATCGGATATGAGGCGAGATCGCCTAGGGGAGATGAGCTGGACCGCATGGGATACCTACTGGAGGAGGCGCTGGAGCAAGGGGCCATCGGAATGTCGTCAGGGCTCTTCTACCCGCCGGGAAGCTACTCGGAGATCGATGAGCTCTCCTCGCTCTGTCGGATACTGCAAAGGTTCGACGGGGTCTACGCCACTCATATACGAGACGAGGGGGATAACCTGATCGAATCGGTTCAGGAGGCCATCGAAACGATCCGAGATTCGGAGGTCCCCCTTCAGATCTCCCATCATAAAGCCACCAGGAAACGCAACTGGGGGAAGGTGAGACGGACGCTTCACATGATCGAAGAGGCCAACGCTCAGGGGCTGGATGTCTCATGCGATCAGTATCCGTATACTGCCGGGGCCACCTCACTCAAGATGCTGATACCGAAATGGGCTCATGAAGGCGGAGACGAACGGCTGCTCCAGCGGCTCGGCGAGCCCGATGCCCTGGAGAGGATCCGATCATACCTGGAGGATCTGTATCCGACACGGGATGAATGGCATACCGTCATGGTTTCTGAGGTCGTCAGCGAGGAGCTTAAAGGGTTTGAAGGCAAAAGATTGGATGAGGTGGCCGATGAGTTGAACACCTCTCCCTTTGACGCCCTGATACATCTGTTGCGCCGGGACAAGGTTCGAACCTCCATGATCACCTTCCTCATGTGTGAGGATGACGTGATCGAGGTGATGCGGTTCCCGATGACGATGTTCGGGACGGACGGATCGGTGAAGGGGTTCAGGGGGAAGCTCAAGGTCGGCAAGCCACATCCGCGCTGTTTCGGAACCTTCCCTCGCATACTGGGAAGATATGTCCGTCAGGGCGGTGTGATGGATCTGCCGGAGGCGATCAGACGGATGACCTCCCTCCCTGCCAGGAAATTCCGTCTGAAGGGAAGAGGATTGATACGGCCGGGGTATTTCGCCGATATCGTGATATTCGATCCCGATCGCATCATCGACAGGGGAACATACGAAAATCCCCAACAGAAGCCGGAGGGAATCCATCATGTTCTGGTGAACGGGACGCCCGTGATTCTAAACGGCGTCCTCACGGGGGCGCTTCCGGGAAAGGTGCTGAGATCCAAGTAGTAGGGATAGAGAAAGGAGGAATAAGGTGGAGATTATCCTCATACGGCATGGTGACCCTGACTACGCGAACGATACCTTAACCCCGAAAGGCCACGAGGAGGCGAAACGATTGGCCGAGTTTCTGGCCGATGTGCCCATAGATGCCATCTTTCAGAGCCCGAACGGGCGGGCACGCCATACCTGTCAATATACGGCCAGGATAAAGGGGATTGAACCCGTGACCCTGGAGTGGCTCCGCGAGGTTGGGATCATGAGGGGGGATCTCTATCTGTGGAACGCCCCGGGAACCCTTTTCCTCAGCGGATCGTCGCTGCCGACCTATGAGGACTGCCTCGAACCTCACGGCGCTATGCCCGAGGGGAAGGCGCAGTTCGATCGCGTCTCCAATGGGTTCGATGAGGTCATGAGCTCCTTCGGTTACGTGAAGTCGGGTCATCTCTACCGGGTCGAGAACCCCAGCGACAAGACGATAGCCTTTTTCTCCCATCACGGGGTTATCGTGACCTTGCTGAGCTATCTTCTGCACTGGCCCTTACCTCTGGCCTTCGTTCATTGCACCATCGATCCAACGGGGTTAACTCGGCTGCGGATGGTGGAGCATGATGGCTTCGCCCAACCGAAGATGATCGCATTTAACTGTCTCACCCATTTAGTAGGGGCGAGGCATTCCTCGAATGCCTCGCCCCTACCGGGAAGCTCGGCGGACGGTTGATTTAATTTGCGATTTGTGATAAAATGAAAATTGGAACTCCGAAATGAGATAGAGGCGAAGAGATGAGGATCATATCCCTTATCGTCGTCGTTCTGGCTCTGTTCATCGCCGCATGTGGCGGCGATAAACCCTCCATGTCCCCCACCAGGGAGACGGTACAGTTGAAGGCCGAAGGAGGGACTGTCCGCCTTCAAACCGCCTCCCAGACCGCCCCTTCCCGCGAGAGGGGGAGGATCAGATCCAGGATGGCCAGAAGATCGGGGAACGGAGCCGTTCTGTTGAACCTCTCCACCTCAACCCCGAACTCCCGGCCCGCCAAACCCTATCCCTGGGACATCAACGGCGACGGCGAGGTGAACATATTCGACCTGACGCTGCTGGGCAAGAGCTACGGGAAGGATATCACCGATAAAACCCGATCCTGCGACGTCAACGGCGACGGCAGGATAGATATCTTCGACCTCGCCCTCGTGGGCAGACATTACGGGGAGAAGATAACGTATCCCAAAGCGAAGATCGTCCTGAGAAGAGGCAAGAAGACGCTCTACGACGAAGACCTCGGCCTGACGCCTCAGAAACTGAAGCTCTACACGGGCGAGGAGATCCTGATCGACGGATCGGGATCGAAAGGGGATCTCGTGGATTTCAAATGGGATGTGGACGGCGACGGAGCTGTCGATTCACATGATCCCACTCTGACGAGAAAATTGACGAAGGTCGGCAGGGATACCATATCGCTTGAGGTGGTCGATAAGAACGGCTTCGCCGATCGCAAGGAACTGGAGCTTGAGGTGCTGGACGGCACCCCGGTTATAAATAAACTGAGCTGGAAGGCAGAGGGCGTCACCCTTCCCGTTAAGGTCGAACTATCCGCCCAGGTAAGCGATCCCGACGATAACCTGTTAAACGTAGCATGGGATATAGACGGAGATGGAAAGGCGGATTATACGGGAATTAAGGTGGAAGCCGCGTTCGATAAATACGGCAAACAGAAGGTTATCGCCACGGTGAAGGATCCGCACGGCCTATCAAGCAGTAAGAGCCTGGAGTTCGAGTTAAAGGGTAGTGCACCGAAGATAGAGTTAAGTATAGAAGGGATAAAGGAAGAGATGTATACACCATACACTCTTACCCTAGTTCCAAAGGTAGTAGATAGTGGTAGTGGCAAGATAAAAGAAGTGAGATTTGATTTTGAGGGAGATGGTAAGATAGATTTAGTTAGTAAAGAGGTAAAGCCAGTAGAACATGAGTATAGGAAGGCAGGTAAATTAAGTCCCACTATAATAGTAAGTAATAGCTCAGGTTTAGAGAGTAAGATAAGTAAAGAAATAGAGCTAAAGGATGGCAGTCCGCAAGTTTTAGGGATTTACATAGGCCCTAAAGAAATAGCCCCCCCGTAGAATTTTTAGGTCCAATAGCTTTTAGGTTTAATAATGTTGTGGACCCAAATAATTCAAAAGATGAGTTAGAAGTAAAGGTGTATATAGATGGTAAAGAGTATAAATATTACAATGTTTCTTGGAAGACTTATGTTGGTAGATTTAATATACTTACAGTAGGTCCAAAAATAAAATATCCAGGACGTTATAATATAAAAAGGTAGTAATAACAGATCCCACAGGATTAAGTTATACTGCAGAAAGAGAGGGTGTATTAAAAGGCTACACCTTTTCAGGGATAGTAAAAGACATGTTCAAAGAGATTCCCTTAGATAATGTATATGTAAAATTAATGCGGTTAAATGAAAATGCGATGGGTAGTATAAAGAGTTTACTTAACCGAGCACCAGAAAGGATAGTAGGAGAAAGATTTTACACATATAAAGCACATACAGATTCCTCAGGGGAGTTTAGTATAAATTTATTTGGTGGTAGTTATGTATATGTATTTTCCAAGGATGGCTATATAACTCATGGAGGATGGATACTAATAGATGAAGACCTAAGATGGTATATGCCCTTAGCCTCAGAAGAGGATATAGATGTACAGTACTTAGGTTTATACAGGACAGGAGTAGGTACAGGCTGGTGGACTTTAGGAGGTAGTCAACGCTTTTGGGAGCCAGGAGACACTATTTTCACAAAAGGTAGAATAGTAAACTATTACATAGTAAAAGACGGGAGTGGTCTAGGCATACCCCAGATAGCAAAGATACCGCAGGCAATGATAGATATAACTAAGAGGATAATAGAGGAAGATATTCCTAAAGCCACAAATGGTTATATAAAGCCAGTAGTTCATGTAGGAGTGAATCCACCAACCAAGAAGATATCAAAAAGTAAATACGATGCTCATCTGACACCACTCGAGAATTGGGTTATAATATACAGCACAGGGATGCCAGTTTCAGGATTAGGAGGAATATTCTATGATTGGGATGGAGATTATACAACTGCTGATGCAGGTGATGTTGAATATCAACCAAATTTACCAGGATCTGATAGGATACATTTCCTTAACGAACTTGCTACAGAGGAGTTGTTTCAGACACTTATTACGAACCAGGACCCACCAAATGTTGGCTTACCAGAGGACAGGTTTGGGCCTGATGGAAGGATTTCAGATAGATTTATGAAGAGGCTAAGGTTTTTCTACTGAGAATTCCCGGAAGCTATGAGATGGTTCATCGAAGGCTTGACAAATAAGAAGAAAAAAGGTTTCCTTGTAGGAGGGGGCGATGAAAATGCTACCTACCTACAAGGAGACCAAAATGCTACTGACATTTCCCAAGATCTGGAG
>JAGGXZ010000223.1 GCA_021162805.1 Candidatus Poribacteria bacterium | reverse complement strand
GCGTTAACTAACGTCTGAATGGGATAATAGATCATCGGTTTGTCCCAGATCGGCAGGAGATGTTTGTTGACGACCTTCGTTATCGGGTAGAGCCTCGTCCCCAATCCCCCTGCCAGAACAACCCCTTTCAGCTCCATAAGCACACCGAGTCATCGGGAAGATGAAGTTTTGAACGCGAAAATTATATCATAGTCATCATGGAGAGTCGAGTCTGAGCAACTTCGCCCCGTTTTCGCACAGGATCTTGGCCATCTCTTTCTCCGAGAAACCAAGGGAGGCTATCCAGGATAGCTCCTCCTTTTGATCGGCCCAGGGGGCATCGGTGGCGAAGAGTATCCTATCTATGCCATGCTCCCTCATCATCCTCAGTGCTCTCTCATCATCCATGAAGGTTCGCACGTATGAGGTATCGAGATAGATCTCCCTACCCAGCAGATATCTTTCGACCTCGTCCCACATCTTAAATCCTCCCATATGCGCGGCGACGATCCTAAGCCTCGGAAAGCTCTCATGAACTTTCAAGATCCTTTCGGGCGTCGCATGCGCTGGCGGCGGCAGGCCGATATCCACCCCAGCATGCAGAAGTAAGATCATGCCCAGATCCTCCATCACCTCGTAGATCGGCATGTATCTTTCATCGTCGATGAAGGTCTCCTGATAATCACCGTGGATCTTGATCCCCCGGATGCCCAGAGCCTTTATCCTTTTCAGCTCCTCCTCAGATCTTTCCAGATCGGGATGGATGGCGCCGAACGGGATCAGCTGGTCGGATTTCAGCGACAGAAGCCAGTTGTTTATCGATCTAACCTGTGAGGGCTTGGTGGCCACAGGTTGGAGGACGCTCCTGGATATGCCCGCCCTCATCATCGACCGCTTCAGCCCCGAGATCGTCCCATCGTATGATGGGATGACCCCGGAGCGCTGTGAAAGCTGCTCCATCGCCCTGGAAGCCAGATCATCCGGGAAAGCGTGCACGTGGAAGTCTATCACCTTCATCTTCGCCTCCACGGCGGAGTCATGTCCCAGCTTTCGGGCGGCGAGGTGTCATCCTCGTCCGTTATGAAGCCGTAATATCTCCCACGCCAGTAGGCGTCGAGGAAATCGGCGTTTCCTATCTCCCTCTGCATGTTGCCTTCGAAGATCAGGACCAGATTGGCGTTATGCCAGCTTTCGCCCCTATCTTCGCTCACGAACAGCCCGGCGGGGATGCTGCAGAAGATCCTTTTCGTTCTGAGCGGGGAGTTTATCGAGTGGGCCACGTGGTCGGATCGAGAGGTCCGGTATATCCCGGCGGCAGATCCACCGCCGATGGATACAGCCCATCGATCCAGTGTCGCTGGAGTATGTTCCTCCCGAAGATCTCCGCCTTCGCCTTAAGCGGCATCCTCCAGCTATCATCTGCGGCGTATGAGACGCTATAGGTCAAAATCAGGGTCAAAGCGAGCATCGGATACCTCCAAGCTCTTTCAGTTCCCGCTTATTCTATCATACCTCGAAAATATGCTCAAGATCGAAATCGTTGAGGAGGCATAAACCCTGTGACTGCTCATGTTTTTACATCCGCAAAAATTCGATCTTCTTTACACCCTAGCGAACAGCGTGAGGACAAGATACCCTTGCCCGGAACAGGCGACTGTGGTATACTCAATTAGCCGCAAACCTGATAACTTATGTGGGAAAGGAGAGAAAGGATGGGTTTGAGGGAGGATTTCCGATCTCCATCATCCCTCTACAGGGGAAAACCCTTCTGGGCTTGGAACGGACGCCTGGAGGAGAGCGAACTCCGCCGTCAGATCCGAGTTTTCAGGGATATGGGTCTGGGCGGAGGATTTATGCATTCAAGGGTCGGGCTGGCGACGCCGTATCTGTCGGAGGAATGGTTCGATCTCATAAAGGCATGTGCGGATGAGGCGCGTAAGAACAACATGGAGGTATGGCTTTACGACGAGGATCGGTGGCCGTCGGGCGCGGCGGGCGGATTGGTGACCAAGGATCCCAAATACCGTCAAAGGTTCCTCAGATTGACCATCTCCGACCCTGGCTCGTTCAAACCCCTCGGCGATGAGCTTGCCATATTCGCCGCCAAGGTTAACGGCAACAGGGCAAGCGACGTCAGACAAATCAGTTCGGATGAGATAAGCTCTGTGGGGGAAGACGAAAAGATCCTCTCCTTCCGATGCGTGCTGGCTGATCCCTCCCCCTGGTATAACGATCAGACCTATCTCGACACGCTGTCCGAGGAGGCAGTGGCCAAATTCATCGAGGTCACACATGAGGCCTATGCCAGGCATGTCGGGGAGGATTTCGGCACCGTTATACCCGGCATCTTCACCGACGAGCCGAATCACGGAGGTTTAAGCCTGAGTGAGAGGGGAGGCAACGCGCCGTGGACCGACTCGCTGCCGGAGGTTTTCAGGGAACGATACGGCTATGATCTGATACCTCATCTTCCGGAGATCTTCTTTAAGGTAAATGACTCGGACTTTTCAAAGGTCCGGCGTGATTATCACGACTGTCTGACGTATATGTTTACCAGGAGCTTCGCCAAACAGATATTCGATTGGTGCGAGAGACATAACCTCCTTTTCACCGGCCACGTTCTGGCTGAACAGGATCTGAGGAGTCAAACCTCGGTGGTGGGCAGCACGATGAGATTCTATGAGTTCATGCAGGCCCCTGGAATAGACATCCTCTGCGGCCAGATACTGACCAGGGAGGGCGGGACATCGCCTGAGTTCTCCACCGCCAAGCAGTGCAGCTCCGTGTTGGATCAATTCGGCCGAAAGTGGATGTTGAGCGAGCTTTACGGATGCACGGGATGGCATTTCAACTTCGCCGAGCATAAGGCCGTCGGCGACTGGCAGGCCGCCTTGGGCGTGAATTTGAGATGCCAGCACCTCTCGTGGTACACCATGCTGGGGGAGGCAAAACGCGACTACCCCGCCTCCATCTCGTTCCAGTCCCCATGGTGGCGGGATTATCCGATCGTGGAGGATTACTTCGCAAGGGTGAACCTGCTTATGACCCAGGGGAGAGCCATACGGGATGTGGCGGTGATTCACCCTATTGAAAGCGCCTGGGGGCTTTTCTACGCCGGCGTGCGCGAGCCGCTGGACAGGCTTAACAACGAGTTTATGACCCTCCAGAACACACTGCTTGAGGAACATTTCGACTTCGACTACGTGGATGAGGACATATTGGAGAGACATGGATCGGTGGAGGGAGATTCGCTGCGGGTGGCGGAGGCGAAATACAGGGTCGTCATCGTGCCTCCTATGCTGACCATACGAAAAAGCACCCTGAAATTTCTCTCCGGCCTGCTGGAGGCAGGCGGCAGGGTGATATTCGTCGAGCCTATACCCACCTTCGTGGATGCCGTGCCGAGCGATGAGGCTCAGAAACTGGCGGCTAAGGCGACCTGCATCCAATTGGATAGAGCTGAATTGGTGAACGCACTCTCCCAGATCGGGGACATACGTCGGGTCTCGATCAAGGATGAAAGCGGGAAGGAGTACAACCGCTCGCTTTATATGCTGCGTTATGATCCTGAAACCGGCCGGTATCTCACCTTCATCTGTCACACGCTCCAGGATAGGTCTTCCGGCCCGCTCACCGTCAGGATCCCGGGCAAGGGACAGGTTCAGGAGTGGGATGCTCAGACGGGCGAGGTATATCTCGCCGATGCTGAGGAGACGGATGACGGCGTGCTGATCCACACCGATCTGCCCGGCTGCGGCAGTCGACTGTTCGTGATCGATCCGAATCCCGATCCCAAGCTCTCGCCAAGAAGGAAATACGTCGAAGTGAGAAGGGAGAAGATAGAGAGGGATAGATGGCCGATCCTCAGGGATGAGCCGAACGCCTTTCCACTCGATGTCGCCGAATTTTCGATCGATGGCGGCGAGTGGCAGGGACCGATGGAGATATTGAAGATCGATATGGCCGTTCGCGACGCGGCCGGGCTGC
>JAGGXZ010000222.1 GCA_021162805.1 Candidatus Poribacteria bacterium | reverse complement strand
ACCTTCATTCGTATCCACAGGGGAGTTGCAAAATACAATCTCCCTCTTTATGTGAGTTTGTATCAGTTGCACATCAGGGTTGCGAGTATGAATCTGTTTGATGGTTTCAGGTATGTAATGGAGGTGACACTCTCTGAGGAACCTTCTCATCCCACCAACATCCTCGGTAAATAAGAGCGTTGAGGATATATCTCTCATGATCTTCATACATGAGCCTCTGACTCCCCTTCATCAGTATCACCGATAGGGGGCAGGAAGCAGGAAGCAGGGGAGACAGGGTGACAAGGAGACAAGGGGACAAGGAGAGGAAAGAGACGTATTGCGTAGGGCGTATTGCGACCGGCATGAGCAAGATCATAAGCGTGGGAAAACCTGCCTCCTGCTTCCTGTTTCCTGTCTCCTTCCAACTCTGAGAAATAAGCTCTTCTGACCTCTCAGATCTCCGCTACACTTAACGATAATATAAGCGAAGCCGATTGTCAGGGGATACCCCAGGAGGATAGGGCTTCGCCCCAGAATTCCACCCCACCGTCTCTTAAAAGCACAACGCTTTGTTTCTCAGCGTAATCCCTTCCCCCCTTAGTCACCTCTTCCCCACAGACCACAGGAACTGCTGAATAACCCGCCTTTCTCAGTAATTTCGCACGTTGGACAGCGCGAAGCACATCATTCCTATCCACTACAGATGAGATCTCCACCGCCAGCATAATCTCCGGCGATTCAGGAAGATGCCGTAATCTTCCGCTCACGAGGAGGTCTATTTGAAGCATATCGCGAAGCTCTTCAGAGGTGAGCGCGGAGGTTAAAACATCATCTATTGAGGAGAGGTCTACGACTTTCACCCGTCGCAGCAGAAGGCCGAAATATGCTGATGCTTTCCTTTGATAGTTCATCTCTAGGAGAGTGCCTTTCATCCTGCCAACCGTATCGGTCAACAAATCCACCCGTTCAGTCAGCCGTTGTTGTCCTTCGGTTAGCGATCGGACTTGTTCTGTCAGCCGTTGTTGCCCTTCAGTTAGCGCACGGACCTGCTCAGTCAGCCGCTGTTGCTCCTCCCTCAGCTGTTGCTGTCCCTCGGTTAGCAAGCGAACCTGTTCTGTCAGCCGTCGTTGTCCTTCGGTTAGCGATCGGACTTGTTCTGTCAGCCGTTGTTGCCCTTCAGTTAGCGCACGGACCTGCTCAGTCAGCCGTTGTTGTTCCTCCCTCAGCTGTTGCTGTCCCTCGGTTAGCAAGCGAACCTGTTCTGTCAGCCGTTGCTGTCCTTCGGTTAGCGCACGGACCTGCTCAGTCAGGCGCTGCTGTTCTTCCGTCAGCCGTTGTTGCCCTTGAGTTAATATGCTAACTTGCTTGGCCAGCCCTCTTACCTCTTCAGCAAGAGCGCTTAACCTCCTCTCGGTCTCCCGCTGTGCTTTAGTTAAATCCTTAACCATCTCAGGCAGAGCAAGCAGTTCTGAAGTAAGGAGCAAGCGTCGTAGCTCTTCCCTCCACTCCGGATGTTCCCAAAGGAGCCTTACCAAATCATGGTAATCTTCCACGGTAAAAGCCATTCGTCTTCTTCCACCTCTCTTAACAGCCTTTAGCTTTCTCAAGTCCACAGCTATATTTTATCAACCTGTAGGAGATGATGTCAACATCCCAAGGTTTTCCGTTAATCCCCATCCGGTATTAAAGTAGATCCCTGAGGTAGCCTTTTCACCCCTCATGTTTCCCCCATCTCATCTGACAGCCTTATCCATGGTGATATAAAGCTCACGGTTCTCCCCTTATCCTCCCCCAGGTGGTTATCAGCTTATCACCGGGGATGACATCGAAAGCCCTGCCTGATATCAAAATGTTGCCGTTTCCCGATGAATCCTCATATCTAAGGCTTCTTGGAGGCTCATCGAAATGCCACAATGCCAGAGTGTGAAGGTCACTCGCGAAACCGCCCTTCGGTATCGGCGGCATATCGTGATATCGAGCGATATCTGAGATCCGAAGCTCGTCTATCATCGCCTCGGTCGGCACGATTCTCGGCAGAGCGACCCTGATCCACACGGGCTCAACGAAGGGCTCGTCAAGTGCTCTCCCTCCCAAGTAAAAGGGCCTATCGCTGTCCAAGGTATCCACCTTCTCCCATCCTTTCAGCTCGCCTTCATAGCACCATTTCCCATCTATACTTATCAAGGTTTTCCTTCCTTCCTGTTGAAAGACCATATAGTGCCATTTACCGGGTTCTATAACGGGCATATTGATTACCTTCCTCTGACCTACCTCTGGAAGAGAAGTCACCTGGATTTGGAGGATAGGTATGTTCTCCTCCTCAACATATTTCGTGAATGCCCAGTCCACAAGCCAGTCTTTTCCTTTCCCCCACACGGCATAATAGCTCGCCAGATATACGACATAGCTTCCCGCTTTCTCGATGATAACTGATACCGCTGCCCTCATAGGTGAACCGCGTAGCTCAGAATCAGGCGGTGGAGGTGGAATTCTCTTCGGATAAATCCAGAACTCTATCGTCCACTCGTTCCCCAAAAGGGCATCTAAAGAGGGGTTATCCTCTGCCAGGTAATATCCCTCCGACAGATCCAGATAGTTTCCCCCAGCAGGTGATAGCTCCGGCTCCTGAGCGCCTGTGAAAGGAATGGCGCAGCCTATAACGACAACGATCGTCCATACCAAGCTACCGCCGAACCCCATGGAGCTCACCTTTCGGATTTGGAACGCTGAGCTTCCGGGAGACACCCTCACCCCTCAACGGTTGATCGACAGAGGATTGCCGTCCACATCCGTGAATCGCAGGTAGAAACCCCAATACCCGGCTTCATCGCAGACTTTGACCAGGATTGAATTCTCCCCCTGCTTGAGCGTTACCGTAACGGTGTCCTGGTCGATGGACGCCGGGCGAGCCTGATCATATGTGAAGACCAGCTTGCCGTTAAGCCAGACCTTGATTTGATCGTCGCTGCCGATCCGCATCTGCGCGTTCCTCTCCTCCGGAGATGTGACCGTCGTGAAGGCATAGGCTGTGACCCAATCCAGCTTCCCGCCGAAGATCTCGTTCAGATCCACGAACCCGTCGAACACCTTATCCTGTAATTTCCGCCATTTGACCGTACCGTCCAGACCGGGATATTCGGCCTTCAGATCGATCTGAGTTGCCTCCTCGGGGATGAACTCTCGTTCGTAGCCTATACCGCCCGTGTTATCGAACGGGCCGATGATCCACCAGGCGTCCTCCATGATGAATCCCGTCCTGTTCATATAAGCCTTGGCCTTCTCCTCATCTCCCCTCTCCCGATGGAAGCTCGCCAGGGCGATGTCGGTGTACAGCCTTGATTTGCCCTCCTCCGGGACGAGCTTCGCCAGATCCATCACCAACTGGGCGAACCGCTGATCGTCCTTAAGGGTCCTACCGGCCTTGATCACCTCCGTCCACGTCTGTCGGACGTAATCCTCGACGATACCCCCCGGTCGGTCGAGCCCCTCCTTTAGCTTCTCAACTGCCTTTTCGTAATCCCCGTTCGCAAGATAGGCGCGCGCCAGGGTGAGGGGCGAGTAGTAATAGTTCAGATTGAGGTTATAGGCCCGTTTGGCCAGCTCCAGCGCCTTTCGGGGCATAACCCCCTTGTCGAGGATCTGCCGGGCGAGGTAATCGTAATTCCAGGCGTTCCCGCTCTTATTGACCTCAGCCTCCCTCAACTCGATCCACCTGGCGTAGGCGGCGTTCGCACTCTCCTGATCTCCGATCTCCCTGTAGGCATCCCCCAGCAGCTCGTAGAACGTGGAGTTCCCCTTCATCTGCGGCTCAAGCTCCTTCAGAGCGGCGATCCCCTCCTTCTCCCGCTTGGCCTCGACATAGAGATCCCAGAGCCCCGTCAATGCGGCGTTTTTCTCGGATCGGTTCGATGAGGAGGTGATGGTGTTTCGCAGTTCGGATATGGCGGCATCTATCTCGCCGGATCGCTTGTAGAGATCGATCAGGACGTTTCGCTTCTGGATCCTCTCACCCGCCGTGTCCGTCAGGCGAATAAGGCGCCTGTAAATACCCTTCGCCTCCCGTAAGTCCTCGTCCCCGCCTCTGGCTAGATACATCCTTGCCAGCGATTCCAGGATGATCTTGTTATCCGGGCTGAGCTCATCGGCGCGCTTATAGGCACTTATCGCCTCATCGTACATCTCATTCCACTCATAGACCTGTCCCAGGGCGTAATATGCGTCGGGATCATCGGGGTTGTCCTTAACGGCCTGCTGTCGTTTGGCTATCAGCTTGTCGTACATCCCGCTCTCCTTGTAGATCTTTCTTATCGCCTGTTCGGCCTCCCGGCGATCGCTTTCGCTCTGTGCCACGTTCGCCACCTGCTGATAGGTTCGTATAGCGTCCTCATACCTTTTAGCTCCGAGGTAGCTCCGAGCAAGCCCGCGGTATACCATCACCCGTTCGCTCCCCCAATGGTAGAAACCGCTTTGAGAGAGGGCGTCCTCGAACAGCTTGATGGCGGCGTCATACAGCTCGCCCTCGAGGCAGATGGTTCCGAGCGCTGCGAGGAAATAGAAATCCCCTCTCCAATTGCTGGTGGAGAGGGCGGCTTCGCCGCTTTTCACCATCTCCAGCGCCTTCTCCTTCTCCCCGCATCGGTTGAACTCCGCCGCCGCGTGATAAAAGGCGAGCACATCCGCTGAGCCGAGCTTGTATATCCTCCAGTAAGCCTCGGCGGCCTTGGCGTGTTCTCCCCTTACCCTGTGGATCTCCGCCACCATCCTGAGGAGGGCTGGATCTTTGGGATTCTCCTCGAGCTTCTTCTCGAAGCGTTTTAGCAGGTCCCCCAACCTTCCCTGATCCTTATACGCGTTTATGAGCGTATCTCTGACCCGGCCGCCGCCGATCTGAACCTTGATACCGGTTGAGCTCGTGGAGATCGACATGCCTCCGCTTGAAGAGGTGCGGAAGATCTGTTCGTAGAGCCCTATCGCCTCATCATCCTTTCCCTGGCGGGCGTAGATCCCTATCAGCTCGTTGGCGACGTTCTCCCGATCCCAGCTCTGCGTCGCCATATCCATCGCCCTCCTGTAAGAGGCAGCCGCCTTCTCCAGATCGCCCCGGTTCAGGTAGTATCGCGCCCGTTCCTGCCACATGTCGAACGTCATCCTGTCCTCCTGTTCCGCCTTCTGGAACATCTCCTCGAGTTTCCCCTGTCGCCGGTATATCTCCATTATCTGTCGCTGGATCTGCCGTCGCTGCCAGTCCTGTCCGGTGTATTTCAGCGCCTCCCTGAAGGATCGCTCGGCCGATTCAAGATCGCCTTTACGCATGTAAAGTCGGGCGAGCTCCTGATGGACGCGCTGATCGCCGGGGTTGAGCTCGATGGATTTGCGATATGCCTCGATGGCATCGTCGACCCTGCCACAGGAGGTGTAGATCCGTCCCAGACGGGCGTAGTTGAAGCTATCGGGGTTTTTCTTGAGATACCCCTGGGCGAGCTTGAGCGCCTCGTCGAGCCTGCCCGCCGACTGATACGCCTCTATGAGGCCGTCCTGGTATCTCGTGTTTTCGGGATCGACCTTCAGCAGGGTCTTCCACAGGGCTATCGCTCTCTCGTGCTCGCCCTCTCGGGAGTAGATCTGGGCGAGCATCCTCTGCGACTCGTAATCCTCAGGCACCTCTTTGACGATCTGCAGCAGCAATTTCCTCGCCTTGTCGAGCTCGTTCCGCTGCATGTATTGCTGGGCCAGCGATCGTTTGACGCCCACGCTCATCCGTGAGGTCTTCCTCTCGATCCGTGTCGTCGCGGACACCCCTGATATGCGTTTCTCGATCTCCACCAGTTGACGCTGGGCCTCATCGCGGAAGAACCGATACGCTAAGGGATCGTTCATTATCTCCATGTACATCGCCTTGGCCTCCTCCCACATCTCGTTCTGCCTGAATAGATCGGCCAGCCGCCGTTTATCCCAGGGGTTGTTGTTTCTCATAAGCGTGATGCCGGCCATCTTGCGGAAGATCCCCTTCGCCCTCTCCTTATCCCCCGACTGAGCGTAGAGCGTCCCGAGCCTCTCATAGATCCGGGTGAGCTCATACGAGCTGTAAAGTTCACCTCCCGCTGCCCGCTCAAGCAGCCGGATCTCCCGCTTTCTATCGCCCACCTTGCGATAGGCATCCGCCAGCGAGAGTAGCCAATTGGAGCTGAGAGGGGCGGTCCCGCCCATCAGTTTTTCGACGAGCGCATCGGCTCCCTCGAGATCCCCCCTTCTTATCTTTATCATGGCGACGACGTAGTTGAGGAACCTGTCGTCGGGATTCGAGGTCAGCTTGCCCTCATATTCCTCCGCCAACGAGGCGATATCACCTGATCTCTCATACAGCTCTATCAACTTCATCGCCAAATGGGATCTTAAGTATGTGTCCTGAGCGATCATCGGGTCATCCGATTCCAGCTTCTCCCTGATGAACTGAATCGCTCTCTCCCGCTCCCCTGCCGAGGCGTAAGCGGTTGCGAGCTGGCGGCATGCATAGGAGTCATTTGGGTTTATCTCCAACACTCTCTCATATATCTCCACGGCCTCTCTCGGCCTGTTGTTCTGCAGACATCGGTCTGCTACCGAATAGGCGAAGGATAAGCTGAAGTTCGTCCCGACGGTGGGTCTCATCATATCCTTCGTCAGCGAGACGAGCTCATCCACCTTACCCGCCTGGAAGAAAAGGTTCGTAACCTCCCAGTAGTTATAGCCGAGGATGTTCGGACGTTCTCTGAGTAGGATCGTGTACTGTTCGACCGCTTCAGCGAGCTTGCCGGCCTGCCCCAGCATCTGTGCGTATCGCATGCGCGTGCTGATATCCTTCGGACGCAACTCGAGCGCCCTTTTGAAATATAGGGACGCCTTGTCGAACTGCTTGATGCTCTCATAATAGGTGGCTAGATCGAGCTGCGCACGGAAGGAATCGGGGTTTTTCCCGGCGATCTCGATCAGTCGTGCCTCCCTCTCCTTGGAGGCTCTGCTGCCGCGGATCAGGTTCAGCGCCTGCCCGTAATAATAGCCGCTCATCATCCGACCATATCCGCTCCAGTTCATAAGCCGTACCGCCCGCTCGGCCAGGATGGCGGCATCCTGGCCCCTTCCCAGATCTTCCAGATGTCGGCTCAGCTCCATCATGAAGTTCGGATCGCCCTTCCACATCGCCAGCTTCATCGCTTTTTTAGCGGCCGCTATGGCGTACTGAGTCAAGCCTCCCTGTTGGAGCTTCCGCGAATACTGATAAAGCTCGCGCTCGGTGGCGAAGGAGCTGAGCAGCTTCGATAGAACCTCCCGAATCTTGACCGTATCGCCCATATAGGTGGCCAACTGGAGGATAAGATCGTAGTATCGGCCGCGATGCCTGGGATCCTCATCGGCGATTTGACTCAGCAGGTCTATCGCCTCCCTGTGTTTGCCCGTATTGATGGAGACGAAGGCGGCGTTGAGCTTAAGGGTGAGATCATCCGGATTCTCCCTTTGAATTTGTGCGAGTATCTCCTGGGCCTTCTCGCGCTTCCCCTCCCACCAGTAGAAGTAGCTCAGGGCCAGTCCGGGAAATATCCGATCCCTGCCCTCCGCCCCATCGAACTCGGCCTGGAACTTCGCATATAGCGGCTCAAGCTGATTCCTGATCCAAAGCCGTATGAAGATCTCCTTCAAAAGCCTCATCCGGTTATCGTCGTAGTAGAGGTTCGAGGAGGGGAAAGCGGTGTTGACGGGGGTATAGCCGGAGTATGAGATCGGGGCGTAAGAGAGAGGGGTCAAATATCGGCCCGTCGATATCTCCGGTTTCGTCCGCTCAAGGGTTTCCCAGAGGAAATCGACGGCCTCCTTCATCCTCCCCTCGCGCAGATAGGCGGTGATGAGGTTTTGGCATGCGTCGATGTAAATCGTCGGAATGGGAGCGGTCTTCAGGGAGCCGGCCATCGCACGGACGTCCGAGACGGAGATACCATCGAATATCCTCCTGGCAAGATCAGGTTTACCCGCCCGGGCGAGCGATATGACGAGCGTCAAACCCGACTGCGGGCTTTTTATCTCTATGGATTCGATATCGGGGAGCATCTTCTGAGCCTTCTCCGGCATCCCCCGCCTTTCGAGGTGAGATGTGTAGGTGGCGAGACAGGAGAGCCATGTCTGTGGGTCGATCTCTTTCAGCTTCTTCAGCGCCTTTTCAGCCGATTCCTCATCGGATCTTCGCAGCGAGAGTGTGAACACCAGGTATTGATACGTCGGATCGTCGGGCGAAAGGGAGGCCATGCGCTTGACGGCCTTCAGGGCTTTATCGTTCTCCTCGGTGAGCATGTAGATCTGAACGAGCCTCTCAAGAACCTTCAGGTCATTCGGGTTCTCCCTCGCCTTAGTTTCGAGCTGTGTGATCAGATCGTTCAGTTTACCCTCCATGGCGGATATCATGACGATCCGTGCCAGCGCTCCCGCCTGTGCCTCCTCGAAATTGCTCGGCGTCCAGGGCCGTCCCGCGGTTCCATATCGTCTCCCTATCTGATTTGTCAACCTCTGTGGCAGCAGGAACCGATTGACGCCGGCGGGGACCAAGGTGCCGTAGGAAGGAAGGCTCCCTGTCGTCTTACGCTTTTGAACGGTAGCGGCGGGCTTGGGCATCTCGACCACCTTCCAGAAGGTCCGGAGGGCGCGATCCGGCTCGTTTATCTCGGCGAACGCCGCGCCGATCTGATAGAGCGTCACCGCGTCCAGCGCCAATATTGCTCGATGGCCAGACGGTAATCGCCCGCTTTGACACAGATCTCCGCCAGATCCCTTCGTAGCTCGGTGGATTCAGGGCGGAGTCGGACGGCCTGTTTGAGGTTATCGATCGCCCCCTTATAATCGCCTTTCCGCCCGGCGATCTCCGCCGCCAGCCGATATCCTTCGGGATTCCTCGGGCTGTGTGCGATCACCTCCCTGGCCATCTTCATCGCCGAGTCGAGATCTCCGATCCTCATGTAAGATCTGGCGATACGCGAGTAGTACTCGCGGGCGTTCCCCCTGTCGAGCTCGGCAAGACGCTTGCCCCACAATATCTTATCGAAATGCCACAACGCTATCGTCTTGGAATCGTCTTTGAAGCGTCTTTCAGGGTTAATCTTCACGGCTCTCAACTGAAAGGGGTATCGCAGCCCCTCTGATATCCGCACCTCATCTATCATCCCCTTAAAGGTTCTGCTTCCCGAACTCCATGGTATCTGCCCTTCCAAGGTAGGTTTCACTCCGCCTATGAAAAGAGGCTCGTTGTTTTCAAATGGAGGAGCGTCAGATGTGTTCATCCCATGTGACCATCCATCCACGAACCCGTTACTAAGCACTCCCTTGATCTGAAAGGCGATATGTATCTATCTGCCGGCGGGAGATTGGCCACCTCTCATCAAGGTGGTGAAGCCGCCCCATGAATTTGGCCTCCGGCAGGTCCAAAAGCTCACGAAGGTTGCGCCCTCTGGCAGATCGGCATCGAGGGGTGAATGTGGATCCTTCCCTCTGAGCAGTATGACATAAGAGTCGGGCTTTGCGATCACAACTTGAGCTTCACGCCAATCCCTGGGCGGCTCCTCGATCAATATCCACGCCTCGATCGTCATACCCTCCTTTATGGGATCGAAATCGCCGTTGTCCTCCACATATGCGTATCCGCCCGGTTTAAACGTTATGGCGTCGTCAATCGGCAGCTCCCAGTTTCCCCCGAAGTCCAAATAAGACAGAGCAAAGCAAGACTGTAAACCCACATATCATCTCACCTCCCGGATTATCAAGAAGGATTACGCAACAACCGTGCCAGTGATGAGATCCGATTTAATGCGGCCCGCGGATAAGATAAGTGCCCCAAATCGTGCACATGCACCCTAAAAGTGCCCCATTTCGGGCAGTTAGGCCTGGCGTAGCAGCAGCATCGACAACCCCTAGTATCTTCACATCCTCCGCCGCCGGGACGTCGAACCAATACAATGCCTATCTTACTTGGAAAATTGAAATCCCACCTTCAACATCCCCCAAAGGGTTAATCTCTTATCTAACGGTTATCTAACGGTCCCACCTCCATCTCACCCAAAAACGGGGAACAGTGGGGATAGAACTCATTGACGAAAGGGGTCTTAGTCAGATTAACCAGACCCTTACCCCCGAAGTCTATCGAGTAGAGATCCCACGGAGCATCTCCTTCCCTACCGCTAAAGAAGATCCTACGCCCATCCGGGGAAACGGCCAACCTGTCCCAACACACGATCGATATCCTCGGATCAACGAGAATCCTCCTGATGTGCCTTGTCTCAAGATCCATAACCGCTATATCCCACCTGGTATGATCAAACATATTCGAGAGAAAAAGCAGCCTGTCCCCATCAGGCGTGAATATCGGTGACCTCTCTTTCGTGGTGCGATTAGTCAGATCGATCGCATCCTCCCCATCCACGTCGCAGATGAAGATATCAGGATCATTCTGATTTTTATACCTCGTGAAAGCTATCCTTCTCCCATCAGGTGACCAGCAGGCTCCTACCCCATCTGTTATCTTTCTCGTTTCACCACTTTCAAGATCCAAAAACCATATCTCTCCCTTAAGTGGAAGGATTCTGGTTGTGAAGCTGATCTTCTTTCCGTCGGGAGACCAAGCTTCCTTCCCCTTAAAGGTTATCACCCCGCCATCTGGTAACACAGCTGGCCTCCAAGTAGCAACGACCTTCCCTCCTACAGGCAGCCGCTTCACTTCCCTCCCCGTTAGGTTCAAAACGAAAAGCGAGGGGGTATCTTCTCTCCTGGACACGAACACCACCTTCTTACCATCGGGGGTGAAGACAGGTTGTTGATCCGAGGAGGGATGATTGGTCAGCCTCCTTCTATTTCTCCCATCGGCATCGCATATGAATATCTCAGCGTTTCCGGATAGAATCGACTCAAAAAGTATCTTCTTACCATCGGGAGACCATGAGGGATAAAAGTCACAAGAGTTCGGAGGCGATATCCTTTTGCGCTGTCCTGTTTCCAGATCCAAGATGTGGATCGCCATCTCCGAGATGAAAGCTATCCTCCTCCCATCCGGCGGCCAAGAGGGGTTTCGTTCCCAATCCATGGGCGTATCGGTCAGATTTTTCAGATTCCTTCCGTTGATATCCATCATGAATATGTCCGTTGGGGCACCCTGTACGGCGGATGCTTCGAAGACGATCCATCTGCCATCTGGTGAGAATGATGGATGGCCTGGAGAGGAAACGCTAGGTATTGTGATTTGTCTCACATCAGCTCCATCCGGATTTATGAGGCGGACCCCACCTCCAGCGATGAAAGCAAGCTTATAACTTGCCCCTCCATGTTGGGCAGACCAGCTAAGTAATAAGAAGGTAACTGCTAATAAGCTTCCGGCAAACCTCGCCGTACTCCGGGGCAATAGATATACCAACCCCCTCCTAGCCATTTCCATTCCTCCTATCCCATTTTACCCTTTTCGTCTTGGATTTTGGGGATGGTTCATAGTTATGGTAGCAGATTACAGAGAACCTGAGATCAGCCCATCAGCCTCAGCCTCTTTTGCGCTTAATCAGAGAGGGAGGCTCTGGAATTTTTGAAAAGTCGAGGAGTCACGCATATCGTCCTCAGCTATTCTGACTTGAAGAGGCTGGATATGATATCCGCTTTGGGCTCTGATGAGAAGTTCGATAGGCTCTTTCGGTTGATACCATTGACACCCCTGAGGAGTGGAATCGAAAAGGATGTTCTTCGCCTATCCCCCATCGCCTCACAGGGAGAGATAATCGAGGTGAGGTTTTCCAAGGTCAAGCCTGAAGAGGCCAGCTTGGTTAGGGGCAGCGATGTTTTTCCCATTAAGTATATCTGGTATAGAGGGGTTGAGCTTAAATCGGATTCCCCTTCTGCGAAAAGGGCTTTGATTCTCTTCAAATCTCCATCGAAACGAGAGCGTTGGCGTGGGTTTCTCCTTCCGGAATATGGCTATCGTTCCCTTATTATTCAGCTTCTATTGTTGAACCATCCTTCATCCCACTTCACACTTGTCTACAGAAACGATGAGGTATACATCTGGCAGGTTAAGTATCTCAAAGGAATAGCCCCGAATCCATCTTACCTCGTCCAGCACTTCCCCGATAACGAACTGAGGAAAAGCTGGATGTTCGCAGGTTACCGGCACATCCACGGCGGATTCCCCCTCAAGCTACTTGAATACGACGACCACCCTCCGGACCGAGAAGGACCTCCCGGAATGTGATGCGGTAATGATCAGGAAATATCTGCCGTTGTGAACCAGATCGCCGTCCTTATCCCTGCAATCCCACATCTCAAGGTTGCGTCCCGGATATCTGGCGACTTCCTTCACGATCGTCGCCACCACCCCATTCATCCCGATCAGCCTCATCGTCACCTCAGCCGGGCCGCCGTCGGGCGTTATGAGCGTGTATCCTATCGACATCCTGTTGACATCGGGGGCGTAAAAGGGATTGGGCCATATCTTCACATCCTCCACCCTAAGATCGCCCCTAATCCGAAACTCCCTGCCTGAAACGAGGGCGAAAGTGCCGAGATGGTTAACGGCGATCTCCACCCCATCGCCGATACACCTGCCGGCCAGTTTAACCCATCTCTCGGAGAAGTCGTCCCAGAAGGCCGGGACCACCGTTTCAGTCTCCACGGGACGGTTGGGACGTATCATGAGCGAAGCGGGCCTGTGAAGTATCATCCCCTCAGGCTCGATCCGGTAGACCCTGCTGTAAACCCTCTCGTTCCGGCTGAACCCGAAAGGGGGAACGATGGAGAATCTTATCTCCGTCCCGCCGTCGATCGCCCCCGGTGGGAGGATCAGCTCCATCTCGGCGCATTTGATCCTACCCCCTTCCCTGCCGATCGTTATCCTTTCAGGCTCGACCTTGACCGGTATCTCGGCCGAGACGCCGCCCGATGAAGCCCATATCTTACCGCTGCCGATGAAGGTGGCGAGGAAGCTTATCAGGTCGCCCTCCTGGGACATCTCACCTACATCCCCGCGCACCTCGCATCTGGGGGATTCGAGCTTTATCTCGTTGCCCATCTCGTCCGCACCGGATATCAGCACAGTGTAGCTCCTGCCCGATTCGGCCTCGAGCCGGGTGATCCTCTCCCCTGAGAGGTAGAACCTTATCTCCTTCAGGGCGCCCGGCATGACCTCGATCGTGGAGGTGGCCTTGAGATCTTTGTATCTCGCCGTGATCTCCGCCCTGCCCGATCTGCGAGCGATGAAGTCCGCCCCCATTTCTGAAGGCTTCAACTCTCCCACCCCTTTGAGCTCCCATGAGATCCGGATCGTGCCGATGGAGTTATCGAACCTATCCGAGGAGAGGGCCTTGATATGGAGGTTCTCCCCGGCGTGAATCCGGACGGAGGCGGGCTCCAGCCTCAGCTCGACCGGCTCGGAGGGGGAGATCCTGAGGACGGCCTCGCCTGAGATGCCGGACTGCGATGCACGGATCCTCTCCGATCCCGCTTTCCTCGCCGTGTAGCGGATCTTTTCTCCCTCGCCGGCGATTCGACCGAGCCCTTCGATCAGGCTCCATGTGGGCGAGAGGGAGATGGGATTTCCGAAGGCGTCGAACCCCTTAGCTATGATCTCAACCGATGAGCCCGCCTCCAGGTCGATCGATAAGGGCTCCAGCTTGATCTCGCTCAGGTTCGCCGGGACGAGTTTGACCTTCATCTCATCCTTCAGCTCGCCCATCTCGGCCACGAAGGAGATCTCATTCACATCCAGTCCCTGTGGCGCCGTGTAGCTCCATAGGTTCTCCGATACCCTCTCCAGCTTCCCGACGTTCGGCTCGACTCTGAGGTCCGCCTTTTCCAGCCCTTTCGTCACGACGTTTCCGTTGCGATCTATCCCGGTCAACCTCACGTCGGCCCTTCCGCCCGCCGGTATCTCCCGCGGTTCCACCTTGAACGACAGCTTCACCGGCTCGCCTATCTCACTGGCCACCGAGACGGTTGCCATCCCGAGGATCCCATCCGTTTCAGCCGTCACCATGCTTATGCCTTCCGATCGGGATGCCCTGAAGAGGCCCGTTTCATCTATCTCGCCCCTCCCCGCGACCTCCCATCTGACAGTTATCCCTTGAATCGGATTTCCGAACCGATCGAATCCCTCGGCTGAAAATCTGATCGTCTCGCCGGGTTTAAGGGAGACGGATTCGGGCGAGATGGATATCCGCGCCAGATCCCCCGGCAGAACGATCAGGTTCAGCTCGTCGCTTATACCATCCCGCTCAGCCACGACCTTATAACTTCCCGTTCTCGTGATTGAAACCCTCCCGTCGGGGCTCACCATCCCCTCGCCACCTTCCAGGCGCAGTTTGGCGGGGCCGGGCGGCGAAAGGGCTAAGGTTAGGAGGTCACCGGCCCTGACGTGCACGGGGGACGAGGACGATCCGAGTTCAGGGTTCCCCGGCCAGAAGAGATCCAGCTCGCCCTGGGGGGACTCGACCTCTATCTCGGCATATCCATATATGCCATTGGATCTCGCCGTCAGGAACGCGCTGCCCGGCCTCTCACCCCTGATCCTCACGCCATTTCCGTCGCTTCCCTCGACGGAGATCCCCCCAGAACCCTCCCATCTCAGCGATCGTAGTTCCGTCGAATTGCCGAAAGCGTCGTATCCATAGGCGGTCAGCTTAGCCGATTCCCTCACCTTAACCGTGAGATGTGAGGGACGGATCTCTATCCGATTTGGCGGACCGGCGATGACCTTCAGAAACGCCTCGCCCCAGGTCCCTTCGGCGATCGCCCTCACCCTGAAGGTTCGGCCAAGGGGAAGGGAATCGGTCGAGACGGTCCCGTCCTGCGACATCTCTCCCGCCTTTCCCCCCGACTCGTCGAGCAGCTCCCATGAGACCTCGATCGGAATCATTCTGCCGGCGGAGTCCGTCCCGATCGCCCTGAATCTCACCCTTTCGCCCCTGACCGCCTCGTATGATCCAGGCTCAACCCTGATGGAGCTTATCGTTCCCTCACCTTCGACGATCACGCGCGCCCGCGCGCTGAGATTGAGCTTCGGCGCGATGACCACAACCTCGCCCATATCGGGCGCTTTGAGATCCGTTTTCAACCTCAGGGTCCCCGTCCCATCCATCTCCCCGATATCCCCGATTAACCTCCAGATCAGATCGGGTCTCCCCGGGATCAGATCGCCGCTTTGATCGAGGAGATGCACGTTGAACTTCAGGGATCTCCCCTCCCCAGGGCGGACGAAGACATATCTGGGCGTGATCTCCATCCTGACGGGGAGATCCGAGCCTTCCGTTTCCCCGGCGAGGGCGGGTTCATCCCAAAACTCCTTTCCCGCTCCCGCTTCGACCGTATATCCGGCGACCGCTCGCCACCCGTTTGAATCCTCGGCCAGAAGATATCCCAGCCCGTCCCCCTCGACCCGCAGGACCTTCGCCACATCCATCCTCCTCCCCGAAAGGCCGTAGCAGAGGGAGGAGGAGGGTTCCAGCAGGTTGATCTCATCGAGGGTCAGAAGCTCGGCCTGAGCTCTCACGCCTCCGAGGGCGGACTCAACGGTGAAGTTGCCGGGGGTTTCAGGGCGAACCACGCCGGTGGGTGAGACGGATCGGATCGGGAAGAGCTCATCCCCTTCCAGACCGATCTCCAGGAACCTCTGAAACATGCGGGTTGGTATGGATGTGTGATCGGGAAACAGGAAGCAGGAGGCAGGAGGCAGGATTTCCCTTTCCGATCTTATCTCGACGATCGCAACGGTTGAAAGTCCCTGGAACTGTGCCGTCACATATCCGCCGGACGATCCCTCCCTCATCTTCAGAACCCCGTCGTCAGAGATCTCCCCCAGCTCGCCCGCGCATCTCCAGGTCGGGTTGATCCTCGTCTCGTTGCCCATCTCGTCGAGGGCGTAAGCGGCGAAATGTATCACATCGCCTTCCCTCGCCCTGACGAAGGGAGGGGATATGCAGAGCTCGACCGGATCGCCCGGCGTCACCTCGATCTCAACCTCATCCTCGAGCCCATCCTGGTATGCCACGATCCGTCCCTTCCCCGCTCTGATCGCCAGGAAGGTTCCGTCCGGGGATATCCTGCCCACGTTTCCCTCAACCCGCCAGCCCGGAATGATGCTCATTCGGTTACCGCCCGCATCGTATCCGTCCGCCTCCAGCGATATCGTCTCGCCGGCCCTGAGCTTTAGAGGGCCGGAGGGACGTATCTCCAATTTCCGTGGCGATGATCCGACCGCCCTCACATAAACCATGGCGTATCCCTTCACGCCGTCCGATTCCGCCTCGACGGAGTGATATCCCGGCCTTGAGGCCATGAAGAGGCCGTCCGGAACCGACCATCTGAGTGAGCCGAGTGGGATGATATCGCCGAAGCTGTCATATCCCCGCGCTGTGAAGCGGATCGATTCGCCGGGATGGAGCTCGACGTATCGGGGGAGGACGGATATACGGGCCAGATCTCCGGGGGTCACCTCGATCGAGATCGAGTCCGAACATCCCAAGGCGCTGGCCGTCACCCGACCTCTACCCGGCCTTGAGGCCACGAAGGTGCACTCGCCGGTGATGTATCCCACCCCGCCCATCACCTGCCAGGAGGGCAGGACAGACATCCGGTTTCCCCTCGCGTCGAACCCCGTCACCTCCAGGTCAACCCTCTCGCCCACTGTGAGAAGAAGGGGATCGGGCTTGGATGGGAAACCCTCAGGCGATATCTGAAGCCTGGAGATCGGTCCAGGAGGATTTAGCTGGATCACGACCACGCTCTTGGCGAAGTGTCCGCCGGAGAAGGCGAAAACGCTGCCGTTTATGACCACGTTTCCCACGGCCGCCCCGCCGGTCTGATCGGTCGCCGTGAAGAGCCCGCTGCCGTCGATCTTCCCTGCGAGCGGATCGGTCTGCCATCTGACATCGCCATAGGGGACCGGATTCCATTCCGAATCCCAGCCGAAGAGCAAAAACAGCTTCCTCCTGATCCGATCCGGCCTTGAGAGCGGCAGGTATTCGACATACGGCTCGAGCGTCAGCCGCTCTAATTCCCCGCTTTTGACCTCAATCGTGGCCGAGGCGGATATGTCGCCCAGGAGCGCGACCACCTTCCCTTTGCCCGGCCGCTTGGCCCTGAACCGTCCCTCTCCATCCACCTCCCCCACCCCTCCCTGCACGAGCCAGACGGGATGGAGTTTTTCGATCTCGTTCCCCGCCCCGTCAAAGCCTCTCACATGAAACCCCACCCTCTCGCCGACACGTAAGGTCGCTTCAGGAGGATCGATCTCCATCTTGAGGACCTCCCCGGGATAGACCTCGACGGGGACGGAGGCGGAGAGTTTTTCGTACTTGAGCTTGATCTCGCCTCTCCCTGTCCTATCGGCGACGAAGAGGTTTCCCTCAACCCGCCCCAGATCCGGCGGATCGAGGGAGATCGTCAGCTCGGACGGATCGAACTCCACCTCATTGCCGAACCTATCGAGGATCAGGATCAACATCGGCATTCGATCGCCCGATGAGGCGCGGATATGTTTGGGGATAACGGATATCCGATAGGGATCGGCGGGGATGACCTTCACCATGATCTTCCCGACGACGGGCCGCCCATCAGCTCCCGGCCGCATCGTGACGGCGCCGATCCATCCCTCCCTCCCCTTCGGCTCAACGCATTTTGTAGCCACCAGCTCCCCTCTTCCCAGCATCATGCCCACGCCGTTCGATGAAAACCACCTGACGGGCACGTCCAGCCTCGCCCCCTCCTCGTCCATCACCTCAGCCTCAAAGGAGATCCTTTCGCCGGCCCGTATCACGAGAGGCTGGGGCGAGGAGGGATGGATCCGCACGGCGGCGGGGGATTTCGGCGTGTAGATCAGATATCCGGAGGGCGGAAACCTCGTCGAGCGCGTCGATCCCGAATCACCGGGCAGATCTCTCGCCTCAACGGCGTATCTCACGCTCCCCGACAGCGCCAGCTCGGCGCTGAAGAGACCGTCGACGCCGGTCATTCGGACGGGACCTCTCCCCTTAACGAGCAGGTTTACCTCGCTGATTCCCCTGTTATCCGAGGCGAGAGCCTCGAACCTGACCTTTCCGTCTGCCTCAAACACCCTGAGATCGGATATCCGCGGCGGGGTCGTATCCTGGAAATTGATCTGAACCCGATCGCTCGAGCCGACGTTGCCGGATCGATCCCTCGCGAAGGCCTTCAGGAAAAGGAGCGGATGTGCTTCGGAGGGGGATATGCAGAAGAGGAGGTAAGGCGTAAGGCGTAGGGCGTAAAGCGTAAGACGTTCCGCTCCGGAGGCCGACTCACCCCTATCGATCTCAAGCCATGCCGAATCGAGGGAATCGTTCTCATCGACCCTCACCCTCACCTCCACAGGCATACCCCACTCGGCCGGAGAGGGGGACTGGAGGATCAGCCGAGGCGGACTCGTATCCCCGACATCGATCTCGCCCTCCCTGACGGTTGAGCTTCCATCGTTCCCGGTGAGTTTCATCCTCCAGCTCCACCTCCCGATTTGGGGAAGCGAGGGTTTCCAGATGATCTTCTCGCCTCCCATGAGATCCGGGTCGAAGGAGAGAGAGATTTCGCCGAGGCGGAAGGAGAGAGTGGCCGAGGTGGGGCTCACGGAGGACGTTCGAACGACGACGTTGAAGGATGAACCTACCTCGACCCTGGCGGGGATCTGAACCGATTCGATCTGGATCTGAGCCCGGGGGATCGTCACGTCGAAATGGGCGATATCCTTAAGCTCGCCGTATATCCCTCCTTCCATCGAGGTCTCGACCGTATATCTGCCCGCGATCGCCGTTTTGGAGAGGGAGAAAGTGAAATGGAAGAACCTATCCGGTATGGGATCGCTGACGATCTCGTATCGGTTGTCGGCGATGACCCTCCCCTCGGGATCTCGGACGATGGCGTAGGGGAAGATGAGGCGTGCGCTTGAAAAGTCGAACGCCCTGGTCATCCGGTTTCCCCTCGTGTCGGTGATCCGAAACGTCAGGGTCACCTGATCTCCGGGGCGATATGATTCCCTCCCCGTCTCCGCCTTCAGCTCGAAGGGTTCCTTTCCCGTATTTCCCATCCGATACTCGCCCGGCGTAAGCACCTTACCGGGAGGTCGGATCTCGTATGCGTATGACTCGCCGTTACGGGTGACGACGTAGCTGAGGCTGATCGTATAATTCTGGCCGGCCGAGAGGATCACGGGGATCTGAGGGGTTATCAGGGAGTAGACCTTCGTGTATGCGGCGTCATACCCAACCGTCTTCTCGATCGCCTGGACGATCTCATAGGTGTGATCGGTCTCCAGAACCTCGTATATGGCGGGAAAGCTGCCGGGAGGGATATCGAAACGAACCTTGGCCGTGGTCTGAGGTGACGGTGCGAATCGTAGGATCATCCTCCGGCCTTTGACCTCTACGGCGGGCCGGACGAGATAGAGGTAATGGAAGGAGCTGGCCAGAACCACGTTATAAGTCCCTGGGGAGACGAGGCAGCGAAGCTTTCCGTCGTTTCCCACAAAGCCCACGTTTCCCCGAGCGCGCCTGCAGGGTCGGAAGAAGATCTCTGAGGCGTCGGCGGGAGAGCCCGATTCGGTGAGGGCCTCCACGATCACCTCCGTCGCCTTCGCTGCCGAGAGGGTCAGATCGGTACTCACCCCGTTCAGTTGAACTCGATCGAGAAGCGCGAACCGATGAACGTCCCGATTGGAGAAGGCGAAGACGGTATACGTCCCGGAGGGCAGATCCAGCTTAAGCGAACCGTCCTGGGAGGTCTCGAACCCGACCACACCGTCGGATCGGGGTTTGGAGGGCTTGATCGGCTCCGTGTCATCGTCAGGCGAGGGCGTTCCGGGGAAGATCTGCACCAGAGCCCCCGCCGCCGGCTCCCCCGATTCCGTCAGCACGGATATCCTGAGCTCGGACGAGAGGGCCGAGGATGTGAGGAGAAACAGGAGCGCTATCGTTAATGGGATTTTGGCACGTGGACTCACCTTCCTTATCAACTTAACGGCTATGTCGTGGATGTGAGCCCTCATCATCATGGCCAATCCATCACGCGTCCATCCACGACCCTGATCACCCCCATCTCCGCGGCCAGTATGTCGGCATCCTCCATAATCACTTTCCCGGCCACAACGGGCAAAGCCTCAAATCCCACCTTCCTCAGTATCCCCGCTCTTTTCTTCGCCCTCTCAACGTCACTAACCCCGACCCCCCAAGACACTTCGACCACAAGGTATATCTCCTTATCATCCTTCCATTTTCTGCCTCGAAGTATCACGTCCGCCTGCCCTATCTCATCGGCTTCTTCTCTGGAGATCAGACCATCATCCACCCAATCGGCTATCATCCCCGCCAGCTCATTTGACGAAAAGACATATGCTCGTTTTACGATACGACCGAAGTATGAGAAGGCCTTCTGCCTGTACTGCTGTTCCAGCATATAACCCTTCAATTGTCCCACATCTCCCGTAAGAACATGGAGAGTTCTTTCCGTCTTTTCCTGTGCTTCAGCCAGTGCATCCACTCTTGCCGTCAGGCTCTCCAGCTTCTCAGCCAGTGCATTCACTCTTGCCGTCAGGCTCTCCAGCTTCTCAGCCAGTGCGTCCACTCTTGCCGCAAGGCTCTCCAATCTCTCCTCTGTTCTTCTCTGTGCTTCAGCCAGTGCGTCTACTCTTGCCGCAAGGCTCTCCAGTCTCTCCTCTGTTCTTCTCTGCGCCTCCACGAGCTCCTTAACCATCTCCGGCAGCTTCAGGAGCTCATCGGTCAGCACCAGGCGTCTCAGTTCCTCTCTCCACTCCGGTCTTTCCTCCAGAATCTTTATGAAGTCATGAAACTCCCTCACGGTGAAACCCTTCATCTTCGATCCTCCTCAATGCGTATCCGTTTGGCTATCTTCCTCTCATATCCCTGATCGCCCGGCTTATACCATCCTCCCTCGACGCCTTCGGGGAGATATCTCTGTTCGATCCAATGGCCGGGGTAATCGTGTGGGTATTTGTATCCCCTGCCGTGTCCCAAGGCACGGCCATCGCGTGAGGGATCTTTAAGGTGATCGGGCACCTCCTTGGCACCATGCTCCTCGATCTCCTTAAGGGCCTTGAAGTATGCTCCGACGCTGTTGGATTTCGGGGCAGTGGCTAGATACAATGTGGCCTCTGCCAGGTGATACTGAGCTTCAGGCAACCCCACCCATTCGAGCGCCCTCGCACAGGCCGACGTGATCACGACCGCCATCGGATCGGCCAGACCTATATCCTCGGCGGCCAGGATAAGCAGCCTTCGCATGATGAACTTCGGATCCTCGCCGGCGTGGATCATCTTGGCGAGCCAGTAAAGGGCAGCGTCCGGATCAGATCCCCTCACGCTTTTTATGAAGGCGGAGATCGTGTCATAATGTTCGTCCGCTCCCTTATCGTAATGGATCGTTCGCCTCTGGATGGCCTGCTGTGCTATCTCCATGTCTATCCTTATCAGGCCGTCCGAGTCGGGCGGGGTGGATTCGACGGCCAGCTCGAGGGCGTTGAGGGCACAGCGAGCATCTCCGTCCGAGACGTCGGCCCAGAACTCCAGCACCTCCTCTTCGACCTCCACCTTTTGTCCGCCGTATCCCCTGACGGGGTCCTCGAGCGCCCGGCGCATCAGGAGGATCAGATCCTCCTTCGAGAGCGGTTTAAACTGGAAGACGCGCGCCCGGCTGAGCAGGGGAGGGATCACCTCGAAGAAGGGGTTTTCGGTCGTGGCGCCGATGAGCACGATCGTGCCGTCCTCCACATGAGGCAGCAACGCGTCCTGTTGCGCCTTGTTCCAGCGATGGATCTCGTCCACCAGAAGTATCGTCCTCCGTCCCGATCCACGTCGGCGTTTCCGGGCCTCGGTGATGATCCTACGCAATTCGCTCACCCCGGCGAGCACGGCGCTTAACCTTTCAAAATGTCCCTTCGTGCGATTGGCGATGATGGAGGCGAGGGTCGTCTTTCCGGTTCCGGGGGGCCCCCAGAGGATCAGGCTCGAATATAGTCTATCTAACTCTATCGCCCGTCTGAGCGGCTTTCCGGGGCCGAGGATGTGCTCCTGGCCGATGAACTCGTCCAGATCTCTGGGCCTCATCCTCAGCGCAAGCGGCTTTCTCTCCTCCTCGAACAGCGTCAGCTCATTCCTCATCCTCCGCTCCCTCCTCATCTTCCTCGTCTGAGGGCAGTTTCGCCCTGATCTGGAGCCGCTTGCCGAAGAACTTGGCCCTTACCTCCTCATATCCCTCGAAGAACTGCCTCCACTGAGGGGACTCGACCAGATCGGGGCCGAACTTGATCGCCACCCCGCCGTCCACCGTATACTCAAGCGTGCCGAAGAACTGGTTCCTCTCGGCATCTATCTGCAGAAGCCTATGTTCCGTCAGCCAGTCCGGCGCCCTGAGCGGATCTATGGTCTTGCCGTTCGGTGCGACGAAGACGAGGCTCTTGAGGACGAGCTTCTCCCTGAGCTCTTTGATCGATCCGGGTTCGCCGTGGACGAGTATGATCGATTGGGGCTTCATATAGCTTACCTGTTGGCAGAGCTGCACCTGGTCGGCATGGGCCGAGAGGTTATATCTGCTAACCTTGCATTTCACCTCCACCTCCTGGCCGTCCAGCTCTATCGTGCCCCCCTGCTCCAGCTCCTGTAACCTCCTTCCGGGCGATTCCTCGTCCTGATATCCGGTCAGGAATATGGCGTTTCTGGGGTTTGATGCGAGCCATTTGGCGTAATAGACGCTCGGCCCGCCGGTGAGCATCCCCGATGAGGAGATGATACACTTGGGCTCCGGCAGGAGCAGCGATTGTCTCTCCTCATGCGACAGTATCTTGGTCACCTTGGGCATTCCCCTCCCCTCAGCCGACCAGAAGACGGGCTGACGGGAGTTGGCGATGAAGTTCTGCAACCTTTCGGGCAGGAAATCTATGAGCTCCGTGTAGAGATCACATATGGATCTCACCAGCCCGTCCACATATATCGGGAACTTCGGTATCACCCCGCTGAGCATGCTGAACTTGAGGATCAGGATTATCTCCTGAGCCCTCCCGAAGGCGAAGGCAGGTATGAGGACCGTTCCACCTTCCTCTATCACCTCCGCCACCGCCTTCGCAAGGCTTCCCTCCTCCGCCTTTCTGGAGGGATGTTGCGAATCCCCGTATGTGGATTCGAGTATCAGCAGATCGGGATGGAAGAAGTCTATCGGGGTCATCCCGGCAACCGTCCTCTGAGATACGGTCGCTATATCGCCGCTGTAGACGACGGTAGCTTCGGGGGTTTTCAGGAGTATCGAGGCCGCTCCCATGACATGGCCCGCGGGGTGAAAGTGGAACTCATACTCCGGATCGTCGAACGGTCTGATCCACTCATGATACGACGCCGTCCGGATCGCCCATACGGCGCTTTTGACCATATCCAGCGTGTAGAGCTGTGCCTCCGAGTCCCTGTCCTCCGCCTCCTTCTCCATGATCTTGACCGTATCCTGTAGCAGTATGGCTGCTATGAGCTTGGTCGGGGTTGTGGAGTAAACCGGGGTTGCGGGGAAGAGCTCATGGAAGATCGGAAGGGCGCCGCAGTGGTCCAGATGGGCATGTGAGATGAGGATCAGATCGAGCCTGTCATCGGTTAGATCGCGCAGCAGCTCGATATCGGGTAGGGCCTCCTCGCCCCGTCTGTTAACCCTTATACCGGCGTCAAGCAATATATTTTTGCCCGCTATCTGCAGGAGGTAACAGCTTGCGCCGACCTCCATCCCGCCGCCGAGGGCCGTGAATTTCATCCGATCGCACCTGCCTTCGGAGGGGCAAAAGATCTTTTGCCCTTACTTACGAAGGAAATTATAACACCAAGCCGATATTGAAACAAGCTGGGCCGGTGAGCTGCACCCCTTTCCGGAACCTCCTCGCCGAATCGAGACAAGTCAGGATAGACTCAGCAGCGGAACCTTCATCTCACCTCCTGTGACCATAATGCAAATCTGCGAAATCCATGTACCTCTCCCAGTCATATTCGGTGAGAGCGTGTCCGCCTGAGCGGATGTGATAACCGATCCTACCCATTACGGGCGTATCAAGCGGAGGCATCCCATCCGCGGGAAGCCCATCGGTTCCCAGAAGTCTATAAACCGGATCGGCCGCCTTTGCGGCGAGAAATTCACCTCTTGGGTCCGCCCATAGATCCTCATCGGCGCTGGCGACATACACCGGTCGGGGAGCGATCAGAGCGATGAGCATGTGCTGATCTATCGGCAGTTCATCCTCCTTATCGTTGTATCGCTTGAAATTCTCGCAAAACCAGTGGGGGAAAGCCTTGTTTATCAATGTCACCGTTTCGCCAAATCGGCGACGGCTCAATGCCGCTCCGCCGCATCCTGAATCGTTGGATATAACGATGGCGAACCTTTCGTCCTGAGCTCCCGCCCACAACGCCGTTTTCCCAAGCCTGGAGTGACCTAAGACGGCAACGCGCTTCGAATCGATCTCCTCATCTAACTCGATATAATCCATCGCCCTGCTTAACCCCCAGGCCCATGCCCCTATAGCGCCCCATGCGTCGGCAGGACGTTCCTCGCCGAACGCTCTATCAAATGCGGCGAAAACTCCGTGATCGAGCGAGCCGGGAAAATCCGGGGCGATATCCCCATAGTAGATCGTCGCAAGCCCGTAACCGCGGGAGAGGATTCTCCCGAGGGGAAACGAGCTGGCATCCTGACCACGGCTGTTTTCATCCGGCATCATCGCCTCTCCGGTCCTTCGGTCAAAGATCGGTTTTACACGGATAGCTGAATCATCGCAGATCGCGTGATTGCCGTTGAAATTGAGGAGCAGGAAAAGAGGCACCGGACGGGGAATATCGTTAGGCAGATAGATGAGCAGATCCATGTTCGGTCCGTCGGCCTTGCCCGTGAAGCGGATTTGAACCTGTTTTCGGGTCGCTTTCCCGTCGAAGGCGTTTCTATCGTAGTCGAAGAGCTCAAAGCTCATCCCCTCCGGCCTGCCGATAGGCGCTCGCCCGTACATATGCGAGCGGAAGAGCTCAAGGATCTCAGGGCGGCGTTTCTCCCGCCAGATCTCCGGCGTGGTTACCTTCGTACCATCAAGGCAGGTGAGGAGATCCGGAAGTGTATATTTCGGCACTTTCGCCTCATCATAGATGACGTTAGGTTGCCTCTCGCTCAGCCTTTTAACCAGATCCGGTTTCGGTTGCCAGCCGATCCGCCCGCTACCAGCGAGTTGAGATGTGGCGGCGATAAACGTCAATGTCAACATATTACCCTCCTTAAAGCTCAAGTGACACGGATACCTTTTAGAGTGTAGCACACCGATTTCTCTCCGTCAATGTTCCGGGCGGGGCTGGATCAAAGATGTTTAGACGGAGAATTGACTTAGGCGAAGTATTGATTTATAATTTAGCTACCACGTCCTGGAGGTGTTCAGGTGAAGGTTCCCATCAGGTTCGGCAGGGGAGAGGTGCAGATCGAGATTCCGGATGAAAACCTCGGCGGAATTTTGAAGATGAATCCGGTTTCACCGATAGATGATCCTGTCTCCGCCGTATACACCGCCCTGCGACGTCCCATAAAAACTCCTCCGCTTTCGGAGCTTGCTAGGGGAAAAAGCTCCGCATGTGTGGTGATCTCCGATATAACCAGACCGGTACCGAATAGGATAATCCTGCCACCTATCCTGGAGACGCTTGAGAAAAGCGGAATCTCACGGGAGAGGATCGCAATCCTCATAGCAACCGGTATCCACCGGCCCAATCTGGGCGATGAGCTTAAGGAGCTGGTGGGTGAGGAGATCATGCGGAATTACAGGATCGTCAATCATTACTCCGGCAAACCCGAGACACACCTTTATCTGGGCAGGACGAAACGGGGCACGCCTGTATACCTCGATAGAACCTATCTGGAAGCTGATTTGAAAATACTTACCGGCCTGATAGAACCTCATCTGATGGCGGGTTTCTCCGGCGGCAGAAAGTCTATCTGCCCCGGCATATCCTCAGTGGAGACGATGAAATACGCCCACGGTCCGATGTTGCTGGAGGATGAGCGGGCCGCTCCGGGGATACTGGAGGGCAACCCCTTTCACGAGGAGGCCACGGAGGTGGCCATGATGGCTGGCGTGGATTTCATCCTCAACGTCACCATAGATGAGAAACGTCGGATAACGGGGGTATTCGCGGGGGATCTTGTGGAGGCCCATCTGGCCGGAGTAAGGTTCTGCGAAAAGGCCGTTAAGGTGGTGGTGGATGAGCCTGCTGATATCGTTGTCACATCTTCGGCGGGATATCCGCTGGATACCACCTTCTATCAGGCGATCAAGGGAGCCGTGGGTGTTCTGGACGTGGTTAAACCCGGCGGAACGATAATCCTTATAGCCGAATGCAGCGAGGGGATAGGCAGCGAGCCCTTCACAAAGCTTATGATCGAGACGAAAGACCTTGACAAATTCATACGAGACCTTTATGATCTGGATAAATTCGTCGTGGATCAGTGGCAGTTTGAGGAGCTGGTAAAGGTGCTGAGAAAAGCTGAGGTTTACTGTTACTCGACCGGGATAGATTACGAAACCCTGAAGGAACTCTTCGTCATTCCACTTCGTTCTCCGCAGGAAGGGCTCGATCGGGCGCTTGGAAAACATGGGTCCCGTGCCAGGGTATATGCTGTGCCGGAGGGACCATATGTCCTTCCAATGGTGAGGAGATGACCGAATGGAGGAGTTGATCCAACTTAAAGGATATAGAGGAGGATTGAGAGTCATAATAGATGAGGAGGTTCCTCTGGCCGAGGTGGAGATCGCTCTGATCAAAAAGCTCGAGGGTTTAGGGGACTTCATCGTCGGAAGTGCTATCACGCTGGATGCAGGCAAGAGAGCCCTTTCGGACGACGATATCCGAAGGCTTCAGAACGTGCTCCTCAGAAAGTTCGATGTGAGGATCCAGGGTATCATCTCCTCATCCACCAAGACGAGACGCCTGGCAGGAGTTCTCGATATACCCGCCTTTGAAAAGGCTGAGCCGGTTCGGAGCGAGGTGGCCGAGATGTTGGAGGAATTCCCGACGGCCAACGCCCGACTGGTCAAGCGAACTTTAAGGGCGGGACAGGAGGAGAGATTCCTGGAGGGTAGCGTGATTTTGATGGGAGATGTCAACCCGGGGGCGGATGTGATAGCCTCCGGCGATATCATCGTATTGGGCTCTCTCAGGGGAAGGGCCTTCGCCGGAGCACTGGGGGATAGATCCGCCGTAATAGCCGCCTTGAACTTCGATCCCGTCCAGATAAGGATCGCCGATTGCATAAGCATCCGACCGGAGGAGGGGGGAAGACGAAGGCGATTCCGATCGGCGATGGAGATCGCCAGAATCGAGGACGATAGGATCGTGGTCAGCAGATATAAGTGAAATTTATCCGATCAAGGAGGGGAGATAGAGTTCATGGGAAGATCTATCGTTATCACCTCAGGCAAAGGGGGTGTCGGCAAGACCACCGCCACCGCCAATCTGGGCACAGCCCTTGCCAAGATGGGAAAGAGCGTGGCTTTGGTGGACGCCGACATCGGACTGAGAAACCTGGACGTGGTTATGGGGCTTGAAAGCAGGGTGGTTTACACCTCGATGGACGTCATCGAGGGCAAGTGCGAGCTGAAAAAGGCGCTTGTCACCGACAGACGCATCCCAAACCTGAAGCTGCTCGCAGCGTCGCAGAAGGCCAACAAGGAGGATATCTCGCCCGAGCAGATGAAGGAGATCTGCGGAAAGCTTAAGGAGGAGTTCGATTACGTCCTGATAGACTCGCCGGCCGGTATCGAGAGGGGATTCAAAAACGCTGCAGCAGGGGCTGAGGAAGCGATCGTCATTACCACGCCGGACGTCGCCGCCGTCAGAGACGCCGATAAGATCATCGGACTGCTTCAAAATGAGGGTATTCAGAACCCGGGCCTGATCCTCAACAGGTTCTCCCCCCAAATGGTCAAAAAGGGAGATATGCTCAGCCAGGAGGATGTGCTTGAGATACTCGCCATAGAGCTTTTAGGGATCGTGCCCGAAGATAAGAACATCTTGATCTCATCTAACAGGGGGCTTCCGCTGATGTTGAATGCGAGCTCGATCGCCGCCGAGGCTTTCAGCAGGATAGCGAGAAAACTGGAGGGAGAAGAGGTGGATTTCCGGGATATCATCGAGCCCGAGGGTCTGATCGCTAAAATCAGAAGGTTCTTCGGCAAGAACGGAAGGGGGTGAACCTTGATACTCGACAGAATACTCAAGTTTCTCAGAAAACAGCCCGAAAGCCGACAGATCGCCAAGAGCAGGCTGAAACTGGTCATAATACAGGATAGAACGGGAGTCGATCCGGAGATAATAGATGTGCTGAAAGAGGAGATGTTGAAACTGCTATCGAAATACTTTGAGATAAACGTCGAAGGGGTTGAGGTCGACCTGCATAGGGAGGACGAGTCAGTAGCGCTCGTGGCTAACATACCGATTCTGAGCATGAAGACGAGGAAGATTCAGCCTGAGGAACCCGTCCAGGCCGAAAGCTGATCGGAGGCGAAATCGCACCAAAACCTCAGAAATCCCCTGACGAGCAACCTCACGAATTTACGGTTTTTATATCCTCCAAGCTTTCGAAGGTATCTCATCCATAGCTTCGGCCTGAGGTAAAATCGGATCTGTGCCTCCGAAGCCCTCCTTTTGAGATATTCGGAGGGAAATCGTCCCAATCCTCTGGCGCTGTCTGCGAGCACCTCTTCCTCATCCTCCCTTATCAACCCCTTATCCACCGCCTCGGCCCATAGATCCGATCCTCTCGCGTAATTGAGCACACTGAAGAAAACCACGTCGAGTGGAATCTCATAAGCGTATCTTACCGTCCGAGCCAGATGAGCTTCCGTCTCTATCGGAGCACCAAGTATGAAACTTCCGCTGGTGAAGATCCCATATCTATCGGCCAATTCCACCGCTCTGATCCCCTGTTCTACGGTCGTCCCCTTGCGATAGAAATCCAACACATCCTGGTTTCCAGATTCCAGACCGAAGGAGATCAAGACGAAACCGGCCTCTTTCATCTTGGCGAAAAGCTCGTCCGATGCCGTCGAGACCCTCCCTTGTGCTAGGATTGCCAACCTTATCCCGCGGGATATGATCCCATCCAATATCCTGTTAACCCTTCTGATATTGACCGTGAAATTGTCGTCCACTATGTAGAGCACGTGATATCCCTGTTGATAGATCCTCTCTATCTCATCTATGACGTTTTCGGCCGATCGCTCCCTATATCCGTCAAGCCTGAAGGCGGATCGGGTGCAGAAACGGCATCTGAAGGGGCAGCCTCGCGAGGTTACGATGGAAGCGCCCACGCCCGGATTTCTCAGCCCGAAGATCGTGTATAAGTCTTTTTCAGCGATTCCTCTTTCAGGTTCACGGAGTGAATCGAGGTCGAGGTTGGGCTGATATGGTCGGCCATGGCGTATTCGTCCGGCGCTATCCCTGAAGATCACGCCGGGACATCCCGAAAGCATCTCGTCGCGGCGGGGTTCAGGCTGTGTGAGGGCCTCGAAGATCTTCACAACTGTCAGCTCCGCTTCGCCGAACGCCACAAGGTCTGCCCCTTTAGGCAGATGGGGATGATATGGATCGAACTCCGGCCCGCCCAGGGCTATAGGGATAGAGGGATTTACCGATCTTATGATCTCGATAAGCCGGATGGCTTGATCTCTCGTGTAGCTCGTCACGGAGATCCCCACCGCATCAGCCCCGTTTAGCGACCGCTCAAGCCTCGATCGATCGAAACCTCCAGCGGAGAAATCCAGGAACTCCACCTGGAATCGCTCCTTCAGGTGGGCGGCGAGATATAGCGGGCCGAGCGGCGGAGCATAGCTCCGAATACGTGTGCCAAAGGCGCTTAAAGGCTCATCCACATCCGGGAAGATCAGCAACACCTTCATCATCTGTAGCTTACGGATCCAAGCTGAACGAAGAGTTAGATATCCGAGGAGGGATCCCTACCTTTCCCTTTCCTATCATGAGTGCCTGAGAGGATATAGCTAAATGCTCCTTTCATAGGCGTTACGTAGATAAGGCCGCATGAGCGGCGCAGCTCAACCTTACCGATAGGTTTACGGTTATAGTCAATAGCGGTGGCATCGGTCGCGTCGATGGCAAAGCCACATTTGGAGCCGTTGTAGAGGATAATTTCGCATCTGTTGTCACCGAGGATTCGGCAGACTCCGATGCCATTGCCCGCGGCTTTCGGCATTCGCACGAAGTGTCCGCGTCCGTCGATATATATGTAGGTTGGCGTTGCTGCGTAATCGAAGCGATGGCCATCTACATCAGCGCTGAGAACATCGATATCGCCGTCCTCGCTCCATCCGGCGTAGCCGTTCGGCGGTAGGTCCAGCTTACGACCGAAAGCCTCCACCTTCATGCGTTCTGTCTTATTGCCGTTGGCCGCCACGACGCAGCCGTTGGTATATCTGACGACGACCTGTGATCGCTTATAGGCCCCTGTGGCCACGGCCATGGTCGTGTCGAGAAGCCGTCCGTGCTCGTCGACATAACGGATCTCCCCAACGCTGGCTTGGGTATATCGGCTGGCGAGCTGCTGGATCATATAATAGCTCCGCAGGGCCTTATCGAAACCGCCACTCATCACCAGGAAACCCGGATGGCCGAAGGCTACGGTGGCGGCGAGGAACCGGTCGACATAAGCGTCGATGCCGCCGTACTCCTCCGGACCCTTACGCACATAGAACATCCCGGGGTTGCCCATACCGAAATTACAACATAGATCATGCAGGCGACGTAGATCGAAATCCACAAGCCACGGATTGTCGGCGATACGGTAATCCTGATCCTGAGCGTAGTTGCCATCGGTGAGACCACAGTACATGAAGTGGTGATTGCCCTCAGAGTACACGGGGCCGCCCCATGCCTTTTTCTGCAGCAGCATGATTTCGCCGAAGGAGTAGAACACCGCCGTGAAGGTTCCCGCGCCGGGGACACGGTGGTCATAATCCACACGACCCCATGGTGTCACGGCGGTATGTACGTCGCAATAAGCGGTGTTAAAGTGGAACTTATCCTGAATGATGGGAGCCAGCCTCTCACACATCTCCACGGCCCACGCGGGCTTCGGCGCGTAGCAGCGTGCCCAGGCCCGTTGAAGCTGATTGTCCGGCGTGCGCGAGACGCGGTTGATATCCCAGTATTCGTTGACCGGCGCGAAGTCGGTGAAGTTGTTGTACGGACCGTAGACGAAACCGAGCTTGTCAATCATGAAACGGGTGTACTCATACTGACCCTCATCGCCGCCTTTGCCCGGAGCGGCTTTGGTGCGAAATGTGAAGCTCTCGCCGCCGTCCCGCCACATGGTCTCGTGGTCGGTGACCACCATCTGCGTCATGCCATAGCGGTGAACGCGCGTCCAGTACCCCTTATCCCTCTCGCGGTTGCTAGCGCCATGAGCCCGCCAGACGCGCGTGCCGGTGATATGCTTCCACGGAGAAATCGGATTGGGGATGATCGGCAGAACCTCTTCGTAACGCGGAGCGATGGTGATGAAGAGGCGCTCATAGCAACCGTTACGTTCCCCATCGGTCTTGGGAATGTAGCGCGTGCCGCCGTTGTAGAGCACCTTGCCGTCCGAGATAACGTTCTGCGCCCAAACTGTGGAAGCGTTGGACAGATACCAGTCGATGGCGCCCGCCAGGAAAAGCGGTTTGTCTTCAGGTCCGAAAACGACCACCGCCGGTCGACCGGGGCTGTATACATAATACGGATTGGTCACCAGACGCGGGTTTTCAAGACCTTCAGCTGCTCCGAACCGCACCTCCCCCACATTTCCGCCCGGTGCCAGCACCTCAATGACCAGCGACTTGTTCCAGATACGATACCGATATGTCACCTCGGCCGAGACATTACCGGCCGAAAGGCGCCATTGGGAAACCACCACATCGCCTTCAATATGGCTGCCCAGATGATCGGCCTTCTCCGGCGCGACGGTCTCACCGCCGATGACGAGATAGACCCCACCGTCCACGCACGGCCTGATCGATCCCGGATATCCGCTCCAGTGAGCGCTGATATCGGAGAAGGTCCCTGTCCTCGGCTCAATACGGTAAATCAGCTCGCCGTCGTCACCGGAGTAGGTTAGCAGGAAAGCCCCCTCGCTCTCGATAACCCCTGTTGAAAAGTTCTTCGTCGTGTTCGGCGGAAGGATCGTCTCTTTCCGCGTCGGAAACGGAAGCCGGCCAGAGCCGGTGTTCGTCCCAACCGTTTGACCTGGGAACATATCGATCCCGCGTTTCGGCCGCGGCTTGAATTTCAGCGGAGGAAATTGTTCCACGAAAACCGCTAGGTTATCGAAATACAGCGATCGATCCTCTTTGTTATGTCCGTTTGTGATTCGGAAACCGAGGAATCTGCCTCCCTCGCGGACACGCTCGATCAGCTCCGGCGTCAGGCGACGGTGGACCAGGAACCACTCCTTCCATCGCACGCGCGTCATGTACACTTCGAAGGGCTTACCCTCAACATCCTCGAAGAGAGCGATCACATCGACCTGTGGCGTGGTGGGATCCGGTGCCCAGGCCCAGTTATTGCCGTATATCCATACCGTGACCGCATCGAACGGCCGATGGATTTCAATAGGATGTGGCGGCAGGATGGTCACCTCAGGATCAGCCCCGGCGGAACGGTAGGTAAGCTTACCCACGAAGCTATCCCATATCTGTTGTTCGTCTGTTCGCTCGAACTTCGCCACGGCGTCCTTGACCTTCACGTGCCAGCCCTCCAGGTTCTCAAAGTCAACCAGAGGTGGATGATCATCCTGATACCGCCCGGCCCAGTCGAGCTCATATGGTCTCTTGCTCACAACCTCACCTCCATACCGTATCAACGTATTATGATACACGGTCAAAGCCGCATATACCGGCAGCCCAACTAAAAGGGTTAAAAGGACGCTGAGCAGCGTTCGCTGATGTCTCAGAGACATAACCAATCTTCTTTCCGCTTATTTAGTTCGCTCTTATTTCCCTTGAGTGTAGTGGTTATCCATGAGGAGGAGCGAGGTGAAGGGAAATCCGTTGCACGTTCAACGTTTAACGTTGTAACGTTTTCTACTCCTAGTTCCTCTCTCTGCTACACAATATGAGCGGTCTTTTTTGTCTCTCGACTCTTGACTCTCGACCATCCTCTGGGCTGAGCTTCGGCGGAAGTTCGAACAAAGGATTAAGAAGGACGTGGTCATACCTGGCGGTTCGACCTCGTCAGATAGGTTCGCAATTAGTTAACAATTTCCGCATTTTCCTTATTTCACCACAGCAATGCGTCGATCGATTCGGCCAATTGCTCATCCTCGAACTTCTTCAGCGTTATCGCCTTGCCGAAACAGGCCGCCGCGCACACACCGCATCCGTGACATTCCGCCGGCTCTATCTCCACAACGCTCTTTTCCTCGTTGAATTTCGGCACCTGATAGGGACACGCGCTGACGCATGCCAGACATCCGACGCACTTAAGAGGATTGACGACGGCGACCATGCTCTCCACCGGAAGCTCATCCTTGCTCAAAACGGTCGCTGCTCTGGACGCGGCCGCCATCGCCTGTGCCATGCTCTCATCCAGGAACATCGGCGAATGGGCCATCCCACAGACATATACGCCCTGAGTGGCGAACTCCACCGGCTTGAGCTTGACATGTGCCTCCATGAAGAAACCGTCCTCATCTATCGGCACGCTGAAGATCTTGCTCAACCGCTTTGCCTCCCCATCGCTGACCACCGCCGCGCTCAGGATGATATAGCTCGCCTCGATCTCACCCTCGACCCCGGAGTTCAGATCACGATAGCTCACCCTGATGATATCGCCCTCGTCCCGTAAGGAGGGCTTGTGTTCATCATCGTATCTGAGGAAGATCACGCCTCGCCGTCGGGCCTCCCTGTAGAACTCCTCCCGGAATCCGAAGGTTCGGACGTCCTTATAGAGTATGTAGACCGGGAGGTCGGGATACATCTTTGTGAGCTTAAGGGCGTTTTTGATCGCCACCGAGCAGCATATCCGGCTGCAGTAGTTCCTCTCCTCGTTCCTACACCCGACACACTGGATCATGACCACCGGCCTTTTCGGCCTCTCCATCCGGCCCGAGGCCAGCCTCTCCTCGAACTCCCTCTGGGTCATGACCCTCTCCGACTCACCGTAGAGATATTCATTCGGCCTGTATTCCTCGGCTCCCGTGGCGATTATCGTCACTCCGTGGCTTATCTCGATCGGCTCGTCCGGATTTTCCCTGGGGGCGATTCGGCTTTTGAAGTTACCGACGAACCCCTCGGCGTCGATCAGCTCACATCCCATGTGCAGGGAGATCAACGGATGGCTCTTGACCCTGTCGATCATATCCTCCAGCAGGTGATGCGGATCGGTATCATCGAGGAGGTATCTGAGATGTCTGAGATTGCCTCCCAGCTCGTCCTTCCGTTCCACCAGATGGACGGGGAATCCCTGATCGGCCAACGCCAGGGCGGCGGTCATACCGGCGGGACCGCCTCCTATCACCAGCGCCGATTTCGTGACGGGCAGTTTGATCTCCTCCAAGGGTTCCAGCAGCCGAGCCTTAGCGACGGCCGCCGCCACCAACTCCTTGGCCTTTTCCGTCGCCCTATCGGGTTCGTGCATGTGCGGCCATGAACATTGATCCCGTATGTTCGCCATTTCAAATAGATATCTGTTCAGCCCCGCCTCACGGATGGCGTTCTGGAAGACCGGCTCATGCGTCCTGGGGGTGCAGGAGGCGACCACCACCCTCGTGAGGTTCATCTCCTCGACGGCCTGGCGGATGCGTTTCAACCCGTCCGGCGAGCAGGCGTAGAGGAGGGTTTCCGCCAGGACCACGTTTTCGAGTTTCGAGGCATGCTCCGCCACCTCCTTGACGTCCACCACGCCGGCGATGTTGTTGCCACAGTGACAGACGAAGACGCCGATCCTGGGCGGCTCGCCCCGGATATCCCTTTCAGGCGGATACTCCCGCCTTCTGATCATCGTTCCACGGCTTTCCGAAAGCATCCGGGCGGCCATACACGCCGCTGCTCCCGCCTGAACCACGCTGGAGGGTATGTCCTGAGGTTCAACCGCCGCCCCGCAGGCGAAGATCCCCTGCCGACTCGTCTCAGTCGGCGCGTATCGATCTACGCTTATGAATCCGAACTCGTTAAGATCAACTCCTAGCTTTTCAGCCAGATCGGAGATCCCCTTTGGAGGTTCCAATCCCACCGATAGGACGACCATATCGAACTCCTCTTCGATCACCTCGCCCGAATCATCCACATATCGTATCAGCAGGTTTCCCGTGCGTTTGAGCTCCTTGACCGATGAGATCATCCCCCTGATGAATCTGACGCCGAACTCCTCCTGCGCCCTGCGATAGTATCTCTCATATCCTTTGCCATGTGCGCGCATGTCTATGAAGAAGATGGTCGGTTCCAGGGAGGGGAGGTGTTCCCTTGCGATGATCGCCTGTTTGGTCGCGTACATGCAGCAGACGGAGGAGCAGTAGGGATTACCACGTCCGGTCACATCACGCGAGCCGACGCACTGGATGAAGGCGATCTTCTTAGGCTCCCTCCCGTCACCGGGTCTGATCACATGTCCGTTTGTGGGGCCCGACGCGCTGAGATATCTTTCGAACTCGGCGGAGGTTATCACGTTGGGATATCTGCCATATCCGTATTCGCCGCGGAGTTTAGCGTCGAAGGTGGAGTATCCTGGCGCGAGTATAATCGCCCCCACCTCCAGGTCGAGGGTCCGTGGGGTCTGATCGTGTTCTATCGCCTCGGCTTGACATACTTGGACGCATTGCATGCACTCGGAGCAGATGCCGCAGTTGAGGCATCTTTTGGCCTGTTCTATGGCGGTCCGCTCGTCGAATCCGAGCTGGACCTCATCGAAGGATCTGATCCTGTCGGCGGGTGAAAGCCTCGGGATATCGGCTCTAGGGGATTCGTACGGTTCGGTGGGAGGCAGAACCTCCTCCTCTATCGGCGGCAGGTCCCTGGTTTTGAGCTCCCATTGAAACGGCTCTCCCATCTCCTCGCCGTTGAGATATCTGTGAATGGCCCTGGCAGCCCTCTTGCCCTGGGCGATGGCATCCGTCACGGTGGCCGGACCGGTGACGATGTCGCCTCCGGCGAACAGCTTCGGCACCCCTGTCCACAGGGTTTTCGGATCGACATCTATGAACCCGTTTCTGGAGAGCCTGATATCGGGTATCTCCAACATAAACTCGCCATCGGGCCGCTGTCCTATGGCGAGGATCACCACATCCGCCTCGACCCTGTATTCCGATCCGGGGATGGGAACGGGACGGCGCCTGCCGCTCTCATCCGGTTCTCCCAGCTCCATCCTGATGCATTCCATCTCCCGGACCTTGCCGTATCGGCCGATGAACTTCAGCGGCGCCGTGAGGAATTCAAACCTGATGCCCTCCTCCTCGGTTTCCCTCAGCTCCCATTCATCCGCCGGCATCTCGCGGCGCGATCGACGGTAGTAAACCGTCACCTCTTTAGCGCCAAGGCGAATCGAAGTTCGGGCGGCGTCCATCGCGACGTTCCCCCCGCCGATCACGGCGACCCTAGCATTGCGGATCAACGCGCGGGGGAATCGGTTAAGGTTGACCTGTCTTAAAAAGTCCACAGCCTCTATCACATTTCGAAGGTTCTCGCCCTCGACGCCCAATTTCCTGCCATGGTGGGCGCCGGCGGCGATAAATACGGCATCATACTCCTCCACGAGCCGACGAAGCGGTATGTCCTGGCCGACCCGCGTATTGAGCTTTATCTCCACCCCTTTGCGGGCTATGAGCTCTATCTCCTTGTTCAGTATCTCCTTTGGCAGCCGATACTCCGGTATTCCCACGGCCAACATCCCACCTGCCACCGGGAGCGCCTCGAAGACCGTGACGGAGTGGCCCAGCATCGCGAGGTCGTTGGCGGCGGATAGTCCCGCCGGGCCCGATCCAACGATCGCCACACTCCTGCCGGAGGAATTGGGACGTTCGGGCATCGGCTCAAGCCGCTCGGCAAGTCCGTTCTTGAAAACCCAGTCCGTCACAAACCTCTTGAGAAACTGAATCGGCACCGCCTCGTCTATCCTGTTCCGCAGACACGCCTCCTCACAGGGATGATGACACACCCTGCCACAGATGGAGGGGAAGGGATTAACCTCCTTGTTGATCCTGTAGGCCTCCTCGAACTTACCCTGGGCGATCATGGCGATGTAGCCTTGAACGTTGGTGTGGATGGGACAGGCCGATCTGCACCGGGGAACATCCTCCTTGCTGATGGCGAAGGCCGCCGGAACGGCTTGAGGGTAACGTTTGTAGATCGCCCTGCGCCGGTTTATACCGAGGTTGAACTCGTCCGGAACTTCGACGGGACAGACCTCCAAGCACTTGCCACAGGCGTTACATCTCTCGAGATCGACGAACCTTGGTCTTTGGAGCAGCTTGACGCTGAACCGGCCGGGCTTACCTTCGACCGATAATAGATCGGCGTTTGTGATGATCTGAACGTTTTCGTTTCGGGCGAGATCTATGAGTCGGGGGGACATGATGCACATGGAGCAGTCGTTGGTCGGAAAGGTCTTATCCAGTCCCGCCATCATGCCGCCGATGGCGCTTTCCCTTTCAACGAGATATACGAAATACCCCTGCTCTGAAAGGTCCATAGCGGCCTGCATCCCGGCTATCCCGCCGCCTATGACCATAACCGAGCCGATCATCTTTTCCCCTGGAGTCTGACCGGAATCATATGTCTTTTGAACCATCTCTCAGGATCCAGTCCGAGAGCCATTCCCACGAGCTCGGTGATGTAAAGAACAGGCATGGTCTGGATGCCGAACCGCTTGACGGCGGCTTTTTGTCTGCCATCCAGGTTGGCGTGACACATCGGACAAGCCACTGAGATACAATCCGCTCCGGCCTCATGGGCCATCTCGATCAATCTGGCGACCAGCTTCAGGACCAGATCGGTTCTGGCTATCGACAGCCCCGCTCCACAACAGTCCGTTTTGAACGACCAATCCAGGGCTTCACAGCCGATGGCGCGCACTATATCGTCCATCATCTTTGGGTTTTCGACGTCGTCGAAGCTCACAACGTCCGGGGGTCTCACGAGCAGGCATCCGTAATAGCAGACCACCTTCAATCCGAGCTTCTTTTGAACCGATCGTTTGATCCTCTCCAGAAGAGGAGGGCTTGCCAGCACTTCAATAAGATGTCGCACGCCGATCGAGAGCGGTTTCCCGTCGAGGAACTTCGCCCGGAGCGACTCGTCCTCAGCTAACTGCACGGCGGTCATCTTTTCCCTATTGAAACAGGCGGCGCATGGCGCCAGCATATCAAGTCCCATCCGATCGGCTATCCTGAGATTCCGGGCGGGCAGGGCGAGGGCGAGGGTGGAATCGAGGCTGTGAGCGGATGTGGCGCCGCAACAGTTCCAGTCCGGAATCTCAACCAGCTCCACGCCGAGCGCCTTACATATCTCCCTCGTCGATTCATCGAACTCCCTGGCCGAGGATTCAAGTGAGCATCCGGGGAAATAGGCGAATCTCAGTTTCCCCTCGCTCATCCCTTCTCTCCTTTCACCGACTCGATGAGCTCCCTGTAGTCCTTTCCCTTAACCCTGGACGGCAAGAGTTTAAGCTTCCCCCTGAGGAACATCCCCGCTCCCAGCATCAAGTCCGAGAACAGGTCCTTCGTCCTCAGCTTGTATCCCATGATCAGCCCTACCTCATGCATCCTCCCCTTTCTCCTGAGCTCTTTAAGGAAGGTTCTATGGAAGGTTTCGATCCTCCTTTCGGGTATCTCGATCTCCTTTTCGAGCGCGAGCTGTTTGCAGAAATCCATCACGGGGGCCATGTTTATGTCGTTCGGGCATCTTGCCCCGCAGGTCTCACAGCCTGTGCAGATCCAGATCATCGATGAGAAGAGGACCTTGTCCGTTTTACCCAGTTGTAAGAGTCTGACGATCTGGCTGACGGTATAGTCGGCCGAGTCGGCCACGGGACACCCTGATGAGCATTTGCCGCACTGGAAGCAGAGCGCCAGATCCTGTCCCGTTTCCTCATTTATGCGCCTGAGGATATCCTCCATTTCTCGATTCTCCCTGAAATACACCTGTCGGATGGTCCGATTGGTTTTGAATCCTTAAATCTACCCTTCCGTTTTAGCGATTCCCACACTACCCCTTCCTGTGCGTTTGGCATTGGCAAGCGCCTGGAGGGCGGCTTTTATAAGCTGATCGCCGCTAAATATGGAGGAGGAAGGCATAGAAGCTATCCCAACACAGCAGGTTACCGATATCTCCACGTCAAACTCATATATTCTTTTCTCCCCGATCAGGGTGACGATTCTCTCCCCGATCGCCTTTGCGCCCTCCAATCCCGTTTCAACCGCCAGTATAGCAAACTCATCTCCCCCATATCTGGCCGCTATATCTGAGATCCTGATAGCATGTGAGAGAAGCTTGGCGAATTCCACCAGGACGGCATCCCCTATCGGCCCGCCGTAGGTCTCATTTATCTCCTCCAGGTTGTCTATGTCGAAGATGAGGAGCGAAAGCGGTCTGTTATATCTCTGGGATCGGCTGACCTCCTCCTGAAGCCGTTGGAGAAAGAATCTTCTGTTGTAGAGCCCCGTCAACGGGCAGGTTATTGAACTGGCTTCCAACTCCTCAGCCAATGCCTCATACTCCTCATCGGCCTTCGCCTTTTGAATCCTGATGGCCAAAAGAGATGAGGTGACTTTTAGCAGTTTCTCCTCCTCGGTCGATAGGGATTTAGGCTTGGGATAGTAGTACGTCAGAACTCCTAGGGTTGATCCATATGCGATCAGAGGAAGCGAGGTAAGGGAGATGTATCCTCCCTCTGAGGCCCTGACGTCATCCACCCTGGGATCGGAGTGAACATCCTCGATATGTATAATAGATCTAGTCGTGACGACATCTCTGATATACCTGGGGGTATTGCTGAACTCATACTCATCCCCCTCCCTGAAACTCCCCTCTTTAAGAAATCCCCTTGCCATGACCACCTCAAAGGTGATCATCGTCGGATCGAGCGTGCAAAGCGTACATTTATCGGCTCCGATTATCTCAAGAGGAGCAAGCGCCAGCTCCTCTTGGACCTTGAAAAGGGGATCGCTCGAAACCGCCATTTGAACTAAATCGAAATATAGATCTCTCGCGTCAGACATAATCTCCCGACCTCAACGTTTTATCGAGATAAATCTTTCATCCACCGAGACCACCGTTCCGGAGATAGAAGCATGAATCCTCGCTCCCAGGTCGCCCTCAGGGATCTCGCCTATCGGCTGACCGAACTTCACCTTCTGACCGACTCGAACTATAGGTATGGCAGGTGCTCCGATGTGTTGCTTGAGCGGAATTTTGACATGTTCAGGTTCATACTGGAAATCGGCCATCGGAGCTGGAGAGTCGAACTCCTTCAATCCTAAGCTCAAAAGCAACCTGCCGGTGGGCACTTTCCTGTAATCCCTGAAAGGCGAAGGCTTGAGTTCTGAACGTCGGTGAGGGTTCTTAACCCCTGCCTCTGAGAGCCTGCGCTTGAGCATGACGTTCACCTCACGTGGGAGGAGATCTAACGGGCAGATGAAGTCGCACAGCCCACATTCAGAGCAGAGGAAGGCGTTCGTGTAGGAGCTGATATCGATCATACTCGAAAGTGCCATCGCTCGCATCGTGCGGCTGGGATATATCTCGTGTCCGAGCAGATTCCGGGGACAGATATCGGTGCACATATTGCAGTGACAACATATCATCGAGAACTTAAGTGCCGTTCGATCTTCCGCTATCAATTTTCGCACCCATCTGTGATCCCTGGGCAGGAGCAGCACTCCGTTTGTGGTCTTGGTGATCGGCGACGATGGGTCCTCCACAACTTTCCCCATCATCGGACCGCCGTCCAGCAGGATGTAATTCTCAACCGTCGCTCCTCCCGCCAGCTCTATCGCCTCAGCATAGCTGATGCCGACAGGGAGTTTCATCGTAAGCGGTTTTGCAACGGTTCCCGTGACGGTGACGAGTTTATGTGTCACGGGTATTCCCTCGATAGCGTTTGCGATGTTGTAGAGAGTTTCGACGTTGTTGACCAAGGTTCCCACTTGAAGCGGTATGCCGCCTTCGGGTATCACCCTTCCTGTGATCTCATATACCAGCGAGAACTCATCACCGGCGGGATAGAAATCCTGAAGTTCGAAGATTTCCAATCCCTCGTATCCGGTCATTGCCTCCTTGAGAGCCGTCTTCGCCTCGGCGTATTTGGCCTTGATGCCTACGATCCCGCGCTCGGCGCCGGTGTGGCGCACAACAGCCTGGAGTCCCTCGATTATCCTCTGAGGTTCGGCTTTCATGAGGTGTTGGTCCCCGTGCAGCAGTGGCTCACACTCCGACCCATTGGCTATAACGGTATCGACCTTAGCATCTATCTTGACATGGGTGGGAAATCCGGCGCCACCGGCTCCAACGACGCCTGCTTCCCTTACCAGATCGACCAGCGACGGCACCTTAACCCCCCTAGCCTCTTATGGCGTCAACGGCGGCCTGGACGGCGGATGTGTCGCCGAAAATCGCCATGACGATTATCTGCTGGGGGCAATTTCCGATAACTTCCTCGACGATCACGTTCGCCGCCTTTTCGGCTTTATCGGCGGCGGCGAATATCTCCGCCAACGGCCCCTGTATCAGCGCCACGGCACCCCATCTCCTGGACTCTATGACCTCCCTCTCCTGCGCCTCCAGATATCTCATCCTTCTGCATAGCCGCCTGATGGTGCCCTCAGTAGGAGCGTTTATCATCTCCACCCTGATCGCCATCTCAGATCAGCCTCCTGCCCTCTTTGGTCACGATCTGTATTCCCTTTTCACGGGCGGCATCCTTCGCCAACGGGGTGATGATGACGGGATTTGGAACCAGGAGCTGTTTAACCTGTGGGGATAGCGACTCTATAAAGGAGGCTGTCACGACCGGTTTGCCCCGTTGACCTTCCGGTTTGAACTCGACCGTTTCCACAATCGGCTCCCTCTCCTCCACCGCTACCTCCTCGGACGGTGAGAATATGCTTCCATCCGGGAGGATTATCTCCACGGCCTCGCCTCCCTGCAGCCCCGCTGCGTTCCCCTCGTCGGTGTCGAGGTGGAGCTGGAGCAAGACATTTTCGCCTATCTTGAGCCTGACGTTCTCGAATGTCAGTCCTCTCTCGCCGGGGACCCTGACGGAGACGAGATCCTGAGAGGTGAGTCCCATTCTCTCGGCATCTTCAACGGGCATATGGATATGCCTGGCAGCTATGATGGCGCCGTGTTCGAGGAAGATCGATCCTTTGGGTCCGACGATAGTGATCGGGGCGGCATCATCCAAATCGCCCGAATCCCTCACGGGCGGATCAAGCCCAAGCCTCACGGCATCCGTTCGGGCGAGCTCCACCTGCGTGTAATCCCTCAGGGGACCTAGGATCCGAACCCTTTCTATCGCCCCCCTCGGCCCGACTATGGTGACGGTTTCTTTCGCTGCGAAATTCCCTGGCTGGTAGAGATCGACATGATGTGTCAGCTGCGCTCCTCCTCCGAAGAGAACTTCCAGATGTTCGGGTGTGATGTGAATATGGCGGGCGGAGATGCCGACTGGAACCTTATGCCTCTGTGCGACAAGATCACAAGCGCGGACGGTTGAACATGATCTTGTCGCACAAAAGCCGCAGGAGATACAAAGCTCCTCTAAAACCCTCTCCGTGATGAGTTCGACCAGTTCTGCCTCACGCATCGTTTATCAGTCTGTCATCTCGCCCATGCTCTCAAGCATTCTGCTCACTTCCGCATGCGGCCTGGGGATGACGTGGACGGAGATAAGCTCGCCGACACGTCTGGCCGCCTCGGCACCGGCCTGAGTGGCGGCCTGAACGGCTCCTACATCGCCTCTGACCATGACGGTCACCAGTCCACCGCCCACCTTTTCACAGCCTACAAGTGTGACGTTGGCAGCCTTGACCATAGCATCGGCTGCCTCAATGCTGGCGACAAGACCCCTCGTCTCAATCAATCCCAGAGCATCTCCCATTGAAATCCTCCAGACATAGCTTGCCGGTTTTGTGCGATTCAAGTATACATCAAAAGCTCTTGAAAGTCAACAGTCCCGAAAGCAGGACTTCGCAAAAACTTTTGAAGAATGCAGATGGGGAAAGGCTTAGATGGTGTAAGTGATTCAAAGGAAATTCGCGCTCTAATCTATCGCGAATTTGCTCAAAAACCCTTATGCTGCCTAGATTT